>NZ_CP034366.1 GCF_007981265.1 Pantoea sp. CCBC3-3-1 | reverse complement strand
TCCACCCAAGAGGCGTTACCCGTCCCGCGAGGGTTGCCCATAGAGCAGGTGAGAATTGTTCCTTTGGTGACGCCCAGCGTGTCGGACAGGTAGCTGGTGCCGTCGCGCACTTCCAGCTCCAGCTGCGGGGCGCTGAGGTCTGCAGTTTCGATATAGACGCAACGGGCTATCATCGAGCGGGGGATTTCGGTCGTGCCCACCTTGACTGACTGCAGGAACAACTGGCTGCTTTTGTTCTCTGTACTGCCTGTGGTTTTGCTGGTGGCCATCAAACTACCTCGCCGAAGATCTGCTGCTTATCAGTCAGCGGCACTCGCGGTGCAGCTGCCGAATAGTTCACTCCCTCGCGGTATACCTCAATCTTGCCCGTGGAAGGTGTACCCAACCAGGCGGTATACAGCGGCGCGATTACCGTCACCGGAATGGAAGCGGCAAAAATACGATCGGTAGTCAGAGATGGCGTAAGGTCGTTGACCAATACCGCTTTTGCATCGCGAAACATGCATTGAAGCATTAGATTGCTGCCTACCAACTGGGTCTGTGCAGTGAAGTTATTTCCTCCTTGAAGGGCGAACTGGCGCAGCCAGGTAGAGATAACGCCAATCATTGTACTGAGCGCTTCTTTTTCGCTAGAAAGCACCATGATCGAATAGCTGATCTCTACCGGCACCAGGCTTAACAACGCTATCTTCTCACCGCTGGCGTTGGCCAGATACCCGGCATCATAGATGTCGACCGCTAAAGAGTTATCGTGAAGCTGGAATCCTGGGAAGCGGCCAAGGTTGATGATCGGGAGCGCATCGCGGTTAACATTGCTGTAAGAAGTGCTCTGGTCATCGCGTCGGCCGCCATCAGCAGAGCGCACTGCCTGCAGCAGGGTTTCCACATCATCGAACGCGCCCAGTTTCAGCTTGTCGCGACCTGAACGGGTCAGGAATTGCTTGAATCCTTTTGCGCTGGTGCGTGGGTCACTCACTTGTAGCCCATCGAACACGCTCAGCAGCAGGTTGCCCAGCGCTGCGTCAACATCGCTGGTGGAGGATATCTCGCGTAGTCCGTTGGGAGTGAACATCTCGCGTGTGAAGCGCATCTGCAAATTATCAGTCGCCATTTAAAATCCCTTCATAGCTGCGGCTCGGTACGCAGTAATACAACGTGCCCACGGAGGCGGTACCGTAGTTGAACTTGCGGTGAACATACCACCAGCGGCGGATGCTCTCTCCGCTGGCCAGATCCTCATTCCATTCCAGAATTGAGCCGATCGTGATGTTGTGTGCCGCGATGCGCAGGATTAACGCACTCTCGCCCGCACCGGTGTTTTCGTCGCTATCGTTCATAGCGTAGAACTCGGCCATTTCATCGGGACAATCCACCACAACCACCAGCTCCGGATCCGCATAGGTCAGGGTCTCCTGGTTCGGGTCGATTCTCTCGGCTTCCGTCGCTTCAAAACCGTCATCATTGATAACCACTTCAGAGGGGCTTTGTGCGCGAAAAAGCAGTGCATCAAAGGCATCTGCGTTTAGCTGGATTGCCTTGATCCAGTCTTCCCGCACCATGTCATTGAACGCCTTATTACCAGTAAAGCGGGTACGGAGATCGGCGCTGGCCGGTCGGCTGGTAATAGCGTCCGGCACAGTGCCAGCGTTATCAGTGCTGCCCGTATTTTCATCAGACTCGCCTTCATTAGAATCACTCTCGCTGGTGGCTTCGGTTACTGGTTCAGCTTCATCGCCGGGGGAGTCAGATTCACTGACGGGGGCTTTGCCGGTGGTTTCTGATGGCTCAGCTGGTGTGCTGCTGTCATCAGCCAAAGTACTGCCAGTATCTGTACTGGCCGGAGCGTCGAGTAAGTCATCGTAGAACCCCATTATTTGTTATTCCCCATTTGTTTCTGTAGCCATTGGGTGAAGGCTTCTTCAGCCTGCTTATCACTCATGCCGCTTAGCTTGAGGGCATCTTTGAACCCTTCCTTGCGTAACTTCAGCTGGTCGGTCAGCAACTGCCGGGCCATATCACGCTCAAGCTTTAGCTGATTGTTTTCCTCGCGGACAAGCTTCAGCTCAGCTGCTTTCTTTTTAGATGCTGTACGCGCGCGCATGGCCTGTTTACGGAGGGCTTCAATTTTTTCCTTCTCATCCGCTTGCTTCTTAGTCATGGCGCGCTGTGAGGCCTGATAGCGCGCGAATTCGGCTGCTATCTTCTTCTGGTCTGTTTGGTGCGAGCGGTTGCGCGCGAGTGCTTTCTGTTCTGCTTCGCTGAATGTCTTTGTTGTGCGCTTACGGTCATCACCAAAAGAGACGCGCTCGGCGGATTTTTTCATCTGGGCGCCAAGCTGACGCTGCCAGGTGGATGACTGGAAACGGGTGATTGTGTGGATAACGTGCTTACAGGCGATCCCGGTCAGGTCAGGATTTCGGACTTTAGGAAAAGCATATTCAGCTGGTGGCTTCAGGGCGTAATTGCCCGCGGTGGCCATGTAGCGGTACCAGTACTGATGGCGCCCACAGTCACAGTCGAACGAAACGCGGCTGGCGGCCAGGTGGCGGGCGAGGGTGGCCAGACTAACCTTCTCATCTCCGACGCCTTCAACGTACCTGTCCCACTCTTCAAAGCGCACGCGTACCAGGTGGTTATCATCATCTGATTTATCAGAGGCGGTGACTTTCACAAATGCGGTGTTGTTCTGCAGGCGAATGAACATGGCCTGTTTAATACCGGATCCGTCGTCAACCTTATTATTGGCGCGCTTGACGTCAATTTGGGCCGATGAGTCCACCAGCTGGGCGTAGGTAATCCCTGCAATATCGCTACTGTGCTTTTCCCGATGCTCAAGCCGGTTGCCGATGAACTTCTTCATGTCCTCCGGCGTAAACAGCGTGCCCTCTTTCTTCTTCCCCAATTTGAGGAACGCATCCAGGTCCTTATTGCGCAGCATTGCCGGAGTAAGTGTACGGTTAGCCCGCTGACGCTTCTTGCGCTGGCTGTTACGGATACGTTTGAACACGTCCAGAAAATCAATTGAGGACAGGCCCGCCGTGGCATAACGGCCGTTTTCCTTTCTCTCAAATTCACTAATCGGCATAGAGGGTACCGTTCAGTTCCGGCGCTGAGCCGGAGAAGGCGTTTATCTGCTCGCGGATCCATGACAATGATGGCACCGTCAGTTCCTCGCCCTCGCTCATTGGCTCGCTCTCATCTTCCAGCCCGCACACCAGAGTTATCACCCAACGCAGTTCTCCTGTACCCCAGATGCGGTAGGCAATCAGCTCGGGGCGGTAAATTTCGTCTGGCTGAATGTCATAAACCAGCAGGTCGGAGTCATAGCTTTGCGATTTGTTCATGATGCTCTGACGCATGTAGGCCCGGATAATCGGGTCTTCAATGTTCCGGTCATCCAGCCGGCTAATATCACTGGCGCTGGTGGTCATAAGTAGTTCCCTTTGCCGGTTAGTGGACTGCTTGGGCCATTCAACCAGGCGCTCCGCTCCGTGGCCTTAACGATATTGCACAAGGGGGCAGAGGGCTCTGAGGCAGGTGTGTTATTGCCGGAGCCAAACATGGCCTTGAGGTAGCCAACACTGGATACGTTGTTAAAGGCGGTGGCGTAGCAGCAGAGGATCGACAGCACATGCTCGCTCTTGAGCTGCGCCCAGTCGATGCGATAGATAGTATTGCCCTTGGCATCCCTGTCCATATCCAGAATGGTTTCGGGAATTGTGAAGCGCGTGCCTGTGTTGGCCGGGAAGGTGATAGCTTTTTGGCGATCCAGCTCTCGTAGCGTATCCAGCGCTTCCACCAGGACTGGCTTGCCGGATGCAGCTGGGTCATTCAAGCGGACACGATGGCCAGCGCGAGAGGTAATAAAATCACTGGTTTCTGCCACCAGCACTTCAAACCCTTTCCCTTCAAGCTCAATGATCCGTGGAATTAGCCGTTGCTCAATCTCGTTACGGTGTGTGGGGAGCTTTTCGCTTTTGGCAATGAACAGTTCGCCGTCCTTCCAGGCAGCAGTGGCCAGCATTGGTGGGGAAGTGGTCAGACAGACAGCACAGATTTTTTTGTTAATCACGCTATGGCTCCAGATGCGGCCCACCAGAAGGGTTGGCTTTCACGGGATTATAAAATTAGTATCTTCTGTCAGCAAATTGACTATGAAAGCAAACGCTCTGCCGAACATTTCAAAGCCATGGATAGAATGTTGCAAGAGAAGGCCACCAGTGTCAGTAGCCTTAATGTTGTGAATTTTGGAGAGTTGCTGACTGCTCAACCGGTGGGGGAGAGTATTTGTATTTAGTATCTAATGCAACGATAAGGGGGATGATTTATCTAAGCTGTAAGGCGCTCATTTTATGCATCATGCGCGAGAAAATTGGCGGTTATACCTTCCTGCGCCACGGACAACCCCAAAAAACGGAACCGCCATCATTAATCAAAAATAACTGAAAAGGCATAGCCATTGCAGTTATTTTGCTCGTATTTAATCGTATAACCAACGTCCGGCCTTTGCTGATTCAATCAACATGCGGATAGTGAAGTTAGGAACATCAACTAAATGTTTTTTGAATGGGTTCCATGAGAAAGGCACGTCAGGGTAATATTTTTTAAGATTAAAATCCCCACGTTCTACATTGAATTCAGTAAAGAATTCATCCATCAATTCTTCTGTATCATCAATATCAAGGCGTACATCAAAATGAATGTTGGATTCAGCGGTATAGGTGTCGTATTTCTTTTTTCTGAACACGTATGCACCACTATGGCGAGTAACGAGGTCGATTACACGCTGTTCGATGTTATCTACCATATTTTATCGTTACCCCGCGCAATGGCATTGTAATCGCAGACTGAGAAATAAATTATCTGCGATACATCTGTCAAAAGTATTACTTCACCTATTAGGGGGATTGTTCGACCTACGAATGTACTTACTTTACGGACCATTTTTCGTTTTACGGTCCAGGGAGTGTAGCCACCAATCCAGGTGGGAAGTCTTATGCCAAAGGGAAACATAGTATTTTTGATCATCCCTCTTACTACTTTGGAAATTCTTGAGGTGCCGGGGATTGCAGTGTGAGGCTTTGCTCTGGTGGCTTGATTATTTACTCCACTATAAAGGGCTACCACAGCAGCTATATCTTTGATTCCAAAGTGATCCGCAGTGTTCATAACAATTACCATAAACAATAGTTCGCTTGCAGTAAGGTTTGAACGACCAGCATAAAAATATGTTCCGTTTAGTTCCTCTACTGTATCCATTAATTTTCCTGTTATTTAAGCATCCTTAGTACCGATAATAACGTCATATGCGTGAGATGAAAAGGTAACGCTGCCAGCGTTACCACAGTAGCATCAATACTCTTTTGGTGAAGCGCAAGCATGATGACCCGGTTAATGTAATGGTGTGCTTGCGCCCAAACTGGAGGCTCTTCAGCTTCGCTTCCTGTCGGACCCATTCTAACCCCTTCGCCGTTTCGCCTGAACTACGGCTGACAGAACACCAGATGTCGCTGCTTTGTTTGCACGATGCCAGAATGATGATAGTTATCTTTTATCAGTCTTCTGATCAACAACCTTGGCCTGCTGGTACCAAAAACCTTTGCGGCGACAATTAGCCGGGGATATTTTACGCAAATTAAATAAACTCCATGTTAGTACTATTTGTTTGATCAATTCTCGCCATTGCATAGGCTGCTGAGAGTAATTCGTTCTCGGTAGCGTTCAATGCCTCAAATGCCCGCTGCCCACCCACATTGCCCGCAGCGTGTACCGGAATGAGCCAAGGGAACTCTGCCCGCACTTCCGCCGGTGCAGCGTACTGGTGATGCCAGACGCAAAGGGGAAGTACCAGCAGATGGGCACCGGGTTTTGTCCGGCCGTCAATGTGATGCAGTGAAATCTCATAGGTGTGCTTTCCATGCATCAGGCAGGCAATGCATGGCAACTTTCCCAAGGCATCCATCACTGTACGCTCAGCCGCGGTAGGCGTACGGCCTTTGCTGCCACGCGAGCGGATCGGGTTTAATCTTGGATTTACTGCCACCGGGCGGGCTGACAATGCTTTACGCTTAAGGCGGGCCTTCTCAGCTTGCTCAGCGCGGTATTCCGGGCTGTTAATTCGATCGCGCTGGCGCTGCGCTGCGCAAGCCGATTTCTCGCGAATTTGCTCACGGTATTCAGGGCTGGCCAGCTTAGTGCGCTGCTTATCCTGGGCGCGCTGGGCGGCTTCTCGTTTTTTCTGGCGCTGACGCGCGATCTGCTCTTCTGTGTATTGTTTCATGGCTGGCGACCTCAAAAAGCGGAATGGCGTTTAAACAGACAGGGTGTCATTAGGGAAAACAGGCGAAGTAGCGGCACTACAGCCAATCGAGCTCATCGAACCCAGCCACTGCATGCGCTGGATCATCGTGGTGGAATCACTGACATCCACGCCTCGCAGGGCATTAGCCACTATCATTTGGCTGTGAAAGCGACTCATACGCTGGGCGGCACACACATACTCGCCAGGCAGCTCCTGAGACGGGCCACCAGCCAACATCATTCCAGCGGCGATCTGGTTAGAAAGAATGCTCTGGATAGCGAGGCCCAGCGGAGTTTTGAAGGCAAAGCGTTTTTTGTGGTAGGTCATTTATTTGTATCCTTTCAGCATTTTTCGTTAGTAGTGAGTGCTTTCAATTCACGCATGGCCAGGTAGCCTGCAATGGTATTACGGTTATTCAGTACGGCACCGATAGTCCCGACGTTGTTATTCATGTCGAATCGCTTAGTTCGTGTGGCTGGTGGTCTGATGGCGCAGGCTTACGAGACGGGAGAAAATATGATGCAGCTGATCTGATTGGCGACATTCATCACAGCGCGTATTGCCCCGACGGTCTTGGGAAGTGCGCAGGAATACCATGCTTGGCGGCTCATCCCGGTTACGCGTGCGTGGGATGCGTGTGGGGATTTGATCTGGCGTCGGCTCCTCACGGAAATAGAGACGAATGGAACCCTGATAGATAATCACCAGCTGGCCGCATGCTTCCATATCTCTGACCAGCTGCCTGGCAACAGAGATGCCCTTGCCCAGTACATTAATCACGTCATGAATAGTCAGGTACGGACGCCTTTCAAGCTCTGCGGAAACCTTCAGGGAACGATCGTTGAACAGCTGTAGGGATGTGGTAGTACTTTTAGTCATGCGACTCTCCAAATATGCCCATGGGGCGTTATCTCTTACGTTTTGCAGGCCTGCGACGTGAGCCGCGGCGATGGGACAGGCCTTTAAAGCCACTCACTGCCATTTCAAAAGTGGAACGCACTAATAGCAGCGTAATAATAATTTTCAGTACGTTGAGCCAGAAGTGAAAAGCCCAACTCAACAGCAGATCAGGTATCAGTCTGCTTTCCTGTAGTGTGAAAAGCAGCACGTTCAAGCGGCAGCATTCTCTGCTGTGCGAATAGCGCAATACACACCACGCAGCTTAACCAAAGTGAACTCTTGCAGGAGCTGCTCAGCTACGGAGCTGGCCAGCGCAACAGCACCACCCAGCGTGGCAGGATTTTTTTCGTCAGGGACACCGCACTCGGCCAGAACCTGCCTACAACGAGCCAGCACCGGGCTGGTTATGGATTCAGGCAACCAGTAGTAGAAAGTTCGGGCGGATTCGGCCATGTGGGGTTGCTCATCAGAGGCAATCAGTCGCAAGTCCACCAGCTGGCGCAGACGCTTCAGCAAATGAGAATCGCTAAGGTCACAGTTAAGACGTGTTCGGACGACGGAAAGCAGGCGGGTGCTTTGTAGGGCGTAGCGGTCGCTGGTCATGGATATCCGGCCGCCTACATAGCGCTGAATGTTACGGTTCGGAAGCTGTGCCAGGGTTTCGGCAAAGATGCAGGTCATCAGCTGGTAGTCTGTCACCTTGATACGGCTCATAGTGAGGCAATAGCAGGCAGGTGATGGTTGATGATTACCCCGACCACTAGCGCAGCTGCGCTGGTGGCGAGGTAAGACAGCAATAAGCGGAATTTGAGCATAGCTGACCCCAGTCATATTTAATATAAGGGCCATTTTAGTATCCTTTGTAGAAAGAAACCATCCCCATTTGCGTGTTTAACCATGCTTTTTAGCGCAGCCACTGCGGCCAAGCAGGGCAGAGCCCATCTGGCCGGATGTAGTATTAGTCAAGTAAGCGGATTTGGGCTATGCATCAACCCCAGGAAAAAGCAGAGTAGGGAGATCCAAGAGTCTACAATTGGTTCTGTACAATTCAGCTGGCTGATCAACCAGCTGCCTGGTAAACTGGTAAACGCATAACCCAGTCGAATAATTAACGATACATTTCATCAAACATTAACAGCAAATTCAAATACGGATTAACCATGCCTACAATTAAATCAAAGTTAATGCCTAATGCGCAGCCATCTGAAGAGACCAAAGCTGAGCTCCTTAAGCAAATAAATGCACCTGCAGGAACAAACATCCAATTGATGGTGCTTGAAGTAGATTATGACCGTAAAAAATTATACGTCTGCTTATCAGGCGGCGCAGTTGTTGATGGAGAAGCGCGCTTCACCCTAACAGGAAGAGCTGCATATGAAGCTCTATGCAGTATTTCAACTATCAGTGACACGCTCACAATCCAGCAGATTAGTATCAGTGAAACACCGCTTAAAACCAAAGTGAAATCCGCGCTGAAAAAAGCCCCTGCTAATTCTTGCATTTGCTTTATTGGCGATATGCAGGGAGAGCTCGATGGTGTTCTGAGTGATGTATTTAACATTTCTAAATAAGAGCCATAACGAATTCTGACTGACATAACGGCTGGACCACCCTAACCAGCTCTTAATTACCGCGCTTCTGGGGCATTGGCTTAACAAATTTATACCCTGGCGAGCTTAGTTACTGGTCTGCCAGGGGGCGTTTTAATTTGATCGTTTCCACATAGTGGATTAACATTCTGATGCTTTTAACGGATTGTGATTGATTGTGTTTGAAGCACTACAGCCCCTCGCGGGCTGTTTTTATTCCTGTTTCCATATCTCGCCTGTATCCACGCACGGAAAGCCGTGACACCGCCGCTGAAACTCATCCTTGTACTGTATAGCGCTGGGCTTTTGTTGTTCATGCCAATGCTGGTGGCCAGCTACGAACGCCATAGGCATGCTGCAGTAAGAGCTGTAATCGGTTCCCTCGCCGCGTTGCGCAGCCCGTGCGCCGTCAAACCAGCCAGACAGGAAGTCAGCTCGCTCCACCAGCTCAACCGTGAAATCCTCCTCATCGCCATGTAGGCGGATGATCCCCGCCGTGGCCAGCCGCTCAAGTGTGGCAATATTTCCTGTAACGTCCGTTCCGGAGTAATGGCCCGCTGAGTCAACGTAACTGAAATGGGTATACGGCGTTGGATCGTCTACATGGTGCGCGCGCGCTAGGGCAGTGAGTATGGTCATCTGTTTGCGTGATACCTTCATGGTATTATTCCTCAGGGCAAATCAGCATTTACTGCTGAGATTGCTCTTTACAGTCAGCGATCTGGTAAGCTGAAAGCAACCGCGAGAAAATCTTTCCATGTGGAGTAGGATATTCACTCATGGATTTTTCTAAATTGACCTGAAACATTTCGCCCGAACGCTGGCAATCCATGCCACGGGATTTTGCCTGCTCGTTAAATTTTCTAGCTCCAAGTAGTATAACGGGGGCAATAGCGCCTTCATGACCAGGTACTGCACCTAATTCAACAGCCACTCCTGGCATGGCAAGGAACTGGCCGACTTCAGCGGCCGCGTCATCAGCAGGAGACAAATCATCTGCCAGTGCATGTGTGGATATAGCCCCAATAAAAAGCAAGGCCCATCTATTTTTCTTCATTTATTTTTCCCTGTATATCTGTCATTGCGATCTAACAGTTCGTTTGCCAGCAGCTGGCGGTAACGTGCTGCAGCTTCCTGGGTTGATGCCCCAAACACTTTACTGATGGCATCAACAATCGGGCCATGAGAGGCGATAATCTCGTTTCTAATTTGTTGCCCTGTGAACTGGTTAGCAGCATTAACGAAATCGTGCGCCTCACTTAGGCTGCTCATGCGGCGGTCGATCTGGATAAAATGAACAGGGCTGCTGCCGCCATAGTTTAAAGCGCATGCAACAACCGGACAACCATTGCGCAAGCCGGTCTGAAGGTGCAAAGTCCAATCCTCAGACCTGATGACTTTCCTTAGTGGTTGGTATGAATAGTTCATTAAATTAAATAAGCGCCGTTTTAGTATCTATAAAAAAAATACATCTGGGCCTGGCGGAGAGATCTGACTCTCATCTGCAATTACACGCATTGCTTCCTCAAGGCCAAGCTCTGTCAGCTGGTAAGAGGGCGTTTTCGCCTTACTCTTTCCGCCTGATGGGTGCTGAAGCAGCAAGCCACGATCAACCATCCTGGTAAGCGAAATGCGAAAGTTTCCGTGTATTAGCTCACGGTCGTAGTGATCCTTCACGTAGCTGGTCAGTGCGGCCAGCGATATTTTATCCCTACTGCGATGAGCGTTGTAGCGCCTTCCCATACACGACAGTGACAACTTCTGTAACTTAGACAATGGCATGAAAATACTCCTGTTTTGGCGACCTCTGTTTAAAAATGTAATGCTACATCACTCCTTTTTCCCCCCTTTGATTATGTCCAGCATGATGGACTTTTCGGCTTCAATATTACGGATATAGTTGATTACCTGCTCCGGCCGCTTCCAGGTTCCCTCATGCATGATCTGGGGTAGCGATTTGCCACGTTCAGCCATGTCCTGAGCGGCCCCGACACGGGCGCTGTGTGCCGTCCAAGTCCGGTAACGGGTGGCCGTGGTATCTGGTTTTCCGTACAACGAGATCCATGCGTCACGGAAAAGCGTTTCAATATGCTTTGCATCCATCGGCCCTTTAGAGCGGATAGCATGGTTATACCTGTCGACTTTGCAGAAAACGTAAGCCTCTGGTACCGACTCCAGACCGGATAACCTTAGCCAGGCTCTGAGCCAGCTGGTCACGTCCGCTGACAGCTTTTTAACAACACCATTTTGATCCGTGATGGTCTTGGTGTATCCAACATCAAACGTCGCTGAACCGTCCGGCATAAATCGGAAATCCCGCACCCGCAGTCGGGCAACTTCAGCCAGACGCAGCAGGGAATTGTAGGAAACACCGATAAACGCGAGGTTACGGCGGTGTTTCAGGGATTCGCTTTCTTCCCAGATGTTGGCCAACTTAAACAAGTCATCCACTTTCAGCGGCAGCGCCTGGCTGACACGCTCACCCTGGAGCACTGCTGTACGGCGTATGCGCTTCATTCCCAGTTCAACGGCTATGTCATCAGAAGGACGCGGTAGGCCAGCATGTTTGTGGATCTTGTTAATCATCGCCTGGTGCTGGCTTACTGTATTTACGGCCCGGCCAAGATTTTCTTTCATGTGAAACAAATACTCGCGCACGTCTGCCGGCGCCGCAGGGAACCAAGAACGCCCATTAGCCTCGCACCAGCGAGCCCAAGCGCGGATTACTGATAGCATCTGTTGCCAGGTATTATGTGAGAATGCAGCCTGATCCTCAAAAAGCCTGCGCAAATTTTCAGCTACCCGGTCATCGATATTATCGGGAAGCGCGAGCGCTGTGCTTTCCTGTTTCTTTGTCATCCGTGCAACCATGCCTGACCTCAGTTTTTATCGTTAGATGGCGAACCGTTCGCTTTATCTGCCGGATCACGAATGCGCTTACCGCTTTCGTCCACTATCTCACGGCGTGGACTCATCAGGATGCCGTCCATCACCATGTATCCTTTCTTCTTCCATTTGGAAAGCAGCTGAGGCGTAACGCTGTTGGCTCTGGCCATCTCAGCCAGGTTACCGTTAAAAAACTCATCGGCCACTTCGTCTATTGTCTTAGGCATTGCACACCTCATTTATCATCATTTTTTGATGATACTTGAAGAGATCTGCCGCTGTCACGCCTTTTTTACTGGGCTTTCTTGCCCCTTAACACAACGTATCGCCTTCTAACGCCACCATTAAAGGATAGTAGGTTCAGTTATTCTAAACAAAAAAACAGTAATGTAATGCTAAACATGCGTCAAACTCTTCAGGCGCATGGATTATGGTACCCAAAAGACTAAAAGCGGCACGATTAGAGAAAGGATTTACTCAGGAGAAGCTTGGCCAGCTGGTGGGAATTGATGAATCGACCGCGAGATCACGGATATCTCAGTATGAGAGCGGCACCTACAGACCTGATTTTGATACTGCATGTCGTATGGCCAAAGTGCTGGACGTGCCTGAATGCTATCTGTTTGTCCTGGATGATGGATTCGCGGCCGCTGTACTGGAAATGTATCACCAGCTTAAGGGTGATTAAATCATCATCAGTGATGATTAGAATATCAGCATCAACATGATTGACGCTGATAACCGAATTGCAGAATAAATATAGTGACCTCTGCCTACTCGATTACTTTCTTTTCTCCATTATCTTAGCTATAAAGATTTTATATTCATCAGAATGAGCTTTAAGAAAATCTTCCAAAGAATTGAAAAAATCTTTCGATCTAATATATTTTCACATGTTTTTGGCTTATCCGGGCACATTGAATTGATTTTATCAGCGGAAGAAGTGGCCGCGATTATCATCAACACATTCATTCTCAGGACGTCTGTCGTTGGTAGTTAATAGATAATTGCTCAACCTTTAACATCTGAGAATTCAATAGACTGTCTATGTTCAACTCCGATTTGAAATAGCATTTTCTCAGTAGCGGGCTGTGGACGATATACCCGCCCCCCAAACACATTACATCTATTTCATCGCCTTTTGACAATGTCAGAAGCTTATCCGAAGACCCATTAAAATATAGCCTTGCTGCTCTTAATGTACTCATTGCATCAGGTTTTCCTGATGTTGCTTATATATATGGCTTACCTAAGGCATCCTCGCCTATTTCCTCTGCAGTTCCAATCAAACGCACTGTTTTACCTTTATAGATTTTATTTGCTGCGAGTTCATTGCGTTCATAATCCTTATAAAGCTCTGCTGGCGTAACTGGGCCGACCATATTTGATCCTATGATAATAGATTTGCCCTGATCTAAAAAAACCTTCTTATCATCATTAATTAAGAAGTCCCTGAGCTTATTGTATGCGATCGGGTCAGCGGGCATTAGCGGCGTCAGTTCATCAGCGTACGTAATGGCGGAAGCGAGCAGCGCACCAATGAGGAAAATTTTTTTCATTGCTAAGATCCGTTTCCAGAAAGTCATTCTAATCTACATGTTAACGGGCAGGGCTGCACTCCCATTAAATGAGGCTGTAAGCATAGCCAAACCCGCAAGCGTCGCTACGTGAATTCTGACGACCTGAGCCCCACAAACTCTCACAGAATTTACGTAGCGCAACTTTTTGCTTTAATGCCTATTCATAACCACCAGCCGGTAATAGGCGGTACTAATTGTGAAAATTTTCTTTCTGATTGTGTACGAAATGGCGTGAATTGTCTTTAACACAAAAAATTTGGAAAATCTAACACCCTTAGCAGATAAATTGTGCTAACTGTGTGAAATTGCGGGCTTATACCAAGGCCATATATTGGATGTTATATTGCCTTGGTGATCTAAGCTAACTATGGTAACGGTTCCTTTGCGGCACTATTAGATCTCTAATCTTACGCCTCCCTTACATTTTCATGGTCAAAAAACAATCAACGCAAAACTGTTTAGTCTGGAATGGTACTAATCGGGGCATCTCGCTAGCACGTCTCAAAAGTGAATGGTATATAAGGCCATTCCGAAAATTAAGCGCGGCACCATTTAATTCTTTCTTTCAGGCAGGCACGATGATTAGTAATGCGACATTACCTCTGGCAGACGATGTAACCCATGCAATCCAAAAGCTGCACCTGGACACTACCCGTCCTGGTTCCCTCGAAATCCTTGTTAAGCACTTCGCGATTGTCTGCGGGGCTGTACTAATGTCCAGTACTGATCGCCGAAAGTTCAATAGTTCTGTAAGAAAAGTCGCAAAAAGCGTTATTCACTGAAAATTTACCCTCGCTTTACCATACCCTTTATCGATTTTACTCACGAAATATACTAATTTAGTGCTTAGTTATGGGTGGGCGCGTTGCTCACCCAATTGGAGAGTAAGCACTATGACAGACTTCACAAAAGGCGAAAGGATCTATCAGGAATTCATTGAATTCCGTGACAAGTTCCTAAGTAGTGCCATGAAGGAAGCGAGCGCACACAGCACAAACAGCAATGGTGAGAAATTCCGTCCAATCGTTGTCGTCCCAGAGCGCAAAGCTGAATACTGGAAAAACCAGATAAAACAATGGAATGCATACGCTGAAGAGCTGAGGAAATATCCTGAGCTTGGCATTCCCTTATCCCTTTATGAGCCAGAACCTAAATATATCAGTGGAGCTAACCGCATCCGCTGCTATGAGCTGCCAGCTACTAATACTTCTACGTCCACACGGGAAAAGGTAATCGCGGATATTAAAGCGATGATCGAACGTGTTAGTGGTATTGAGGATACTAACGGATTTGTTAAAAAGTTAGAGGGTGAGCTGGCCATGATGACCGCTTTGCCACCGAAAACAAAACTGCGCACCAGGCGGACCGGCTATTCTGATCTGAGCTGCAGCTACAACACGGTAGAGGAAAAGAAAATCATGGTCCGCGCTACGGCCAGCGGCCTGTTCTTTGACGATCGCGTGCTTCGTTATGGCTTCCAGTTCGGGCCTAAGGCGACTGCTGAGCGACGTTCTGTTTATGATGAGGTGCAACCGCTGCCTCTGACGATATACAAGAATATGGACGTTTATTTGTTCGATGAGGTTGAGAAGGCCCGCGCCGAGATGAAGGCCTACCGTGAAGCCAATGCGGAACAGATAAAACGTGACCAGTGGGCACGGGCGAACTCTAAGCGCCGCGGCCATAATGCGACTGAAGAGGCCACAAAAAAACGTGCGGCCAAATCTGTCGGTGAACTGGATCCAGCTGGCAAAACACAGGAATAGCCACCAGCTGCTGGTGGCCTACGCCTGCAGCCAGTCCAGCGCTTCATTACGCCTTGTCTCGTCTGCCCGACTTAGTACTTCATTCGCCGGCACATAGTCCGCCAGCTGGGTGAAGCAGTATGTATCCCAGTGGTCGGGCGATTTCAGATTGAGCTTTGTGCGCATCAGTGGTTTAGACATCATTACCCACTGGCCAGCCTCATTCAGGAATGCCGGTATTTTGCTGGCCTGATCTGCAGTCTTCCCGCCCTTATCCATCTTCATACGGCCCTGACGGATGGCATTAGCCGCCATCACGTTGGCATACGCGCGCTGATTGATAAACCGCTTCTTAAGTTCTTTGTTGTGCATCGGTGCACCCCAGCGGATGCGCTGCGCGATAACGCCGTGTTTCTCTTCCAACACGTCGGCAGTCGTTGAACCTACACCGTCGCCATCAATACAGATCGTAATATTAGGGTAATCATCCTCGTTGCATTCGCTGAAAATGAAATCGGCGAAACGTGACGGGGTCACGGTAGATTCCATTTCCCGGACCAAGTGAGGCACAACCCGGCGGTACTTGCCGTAGCCGCTTATCCTGAAAATCGACATTACCGACTTGTCGCGGCCGTTACCGACGTCACAGCATGCCACCCAGCCCCATCCCTTCGCCAGTAGCACTTGGCGGCGAACAGCGCGCTCGCATTCATCACGCCCCAGCAGGTAGCCGGAAATAGATGACGGGAATTCACCGCGTACCTTGATGAGGTATTCAGGGCTTTCCCGGCCGCCATAGTCCACCAGCTTTTCACGGATAAACTGCAGCGTAACGAGCGGTGACTCTTCACTGTTAAGTTTGATCGCGGTATAGATGCCGTCAGGATTCTCAGGCGTGATGGCCAGGCGGTGATGTGAGTCGTAAAACTCGCCGCTGGTACGGGTCGGCTGGGAGATCAATAGCAGGCGGTTATCCTCCTGCGTAAGAGCGCCCTTCATTATCTGAAATGCCTTATCTGACACTCCGGACGCTTCATCAATGATGTAAAGGAGGTGCTCTGCGTGTTCACCGGCCAGCGCTTCTTCGTTACCCAGACGGAAGCCTTTCGGCACCACTTCCCAACTACCTTTAGAAGAGGTCTCGAAAAACTGCATATCTGTGAGGGTAAAGTACTGTTTCAACCAGGGCAGGCGCTTAACGCAGGTTTTCCAGTTCGTTTTGAGGTATTTGAAGATACCCGTTTTAACCTGCTGCAGTTTGTTGGCCACCAGCACAACGCGGGCCTCTGGGTAGAACAGGATATAACAGAGGATCATGATTGAGGTCATGTCCGACTTACCGGTACCGTGTCCAGAGGAGACCGTTGTTTTACTGCCAACGTTCTGCACAGCATTGATAATTTCTTCCTGCTGCCACGTTGGGATTTTCCCGAACATGACTTCTGCTGCGCTGATCCAGTCGTATCGGTACAATAATACCAGCTCCTGCCAGCGGGGGTCATCGACCACCGAACGCTTATTCTTGCTGGTGGTCATCGCCTTTCCCGTAAAGCATGTTGTTGATGTCTTCGTCCGGCTCTTCACCTTCTTCAAAGTCAGCCGTCAGGTTGATGTCATTCAGTGAGCCATCTGCAGCCACATCACCGAAGCCGCCACGATCGACAATCTTGTTAACAGCTTCACGCTTAGCGGCAAGCTCCATATCCAATGCAGCCATGCGCTCGGCGCGTGCTGATCGCGCCTGGTCATCCAGCTGCTTCAGGTCAACCGGCTTCGTGTTAATGTCATCCTGTTCGCCCGCCTTCATTTCGGCGCGCGCCATCTCCAGCAGCAGCGACGGCACCTTGTAGCCATGGGTTTCGATGTAGATAGCCGTTTCCATTGCCGTCCAGCCTTTATCCTTGCGCATCCTGTAGGCTTCCATCACGCGCTCAGGCTCTGAGAGCTTACGCATATGCAGCTCCATCTCGCGTTGGTCTTTGGCATAGGACTGACGGACTGCGGCCATTGTGCGAGCAGTGTCGTTGATAGCGGCGGCTGCTGCGGCTGCTACCGACAGCATTTTATTGATGGTAGGGGGTTCATCCTCCCCAGGTACGTGATCCTGAAGCTGCTTCATCATCTCTGCTGTGACACGCTCCAGGGTAAACAGGCTGCAAAGGGCGCTCTGGATAACCCGCGCCTCAATGGCATCTACCCCGGCGGCATCCATTAGCAGGCGAGCCTGTTCAATGTCCTCATCATCCGGCATCAACGCACCCTGAAGCACGCGTCCGCCGTTCTTGCTCTGATCGCCGGCGCGGCCGGATTTTGTCTTCGCGGAAACTACCTCCATCAGCTCGCCTGCCAGCACAGCGGCAGGTGTTGCGGCGCCTGGGGATGGCGTGCGCTTCACACTCTCGTTTACCTGCTTATTTAACTCTTTGATTTTGCTGGCGGTGCTTTCGTTGCCATTGCTGACGGATTGATCGCTGCCGTGATCCTTTTGGGGTTTGCGATCAATTGATCGCGGCGGTACTTTTGATCGCGAAGTGCTGGCCTTTGCGCTTACCTGGCTCTGGCCAGTACCAAGGTGACGACGGGCAGTGTTAGGGTTAAGTCCATGTAATTCAGCATAATCCTTGATGCTGAACTCTTGCTTTTCCCGCATCTGGGAGAACTGCTGCCTGTGTTTTACCCAGTCGACTTTCACTTTGGTGATCACCCATTTCCTCAACGTTGATCACCATTCTATTGATCGTTACATCTCCCGCGATCACCTCTCTGACTGGTCGCCCTGATCGCCTATCAATCAAATGATTGTCAATTGACTGTAGTTTACTTGCCTTTTGCTGGCTTTTTTGTATGATTAACTCCGCAACAATCAATCAATCACAGACATTTATTCATTAAAAGCTAAGGGAAATAATCATGGCTAAAAGTACTCAGGCACCTGTTTTCGTCGCAGTGGACGGCGGCTCTGGTAACGTAGCGATCCGCTATAACGATGAAAACGGTAAGCCTGTAACCAGCATCAGCCCTTCACTGGTGCGCCGTGGTCTGCTTCAACAGGGAACCAAAGAATCCTCCTCAACGTGGCGCACTGCCGACGGTGAGGTTTACTCCGTTACCAATGACGGCACTAGCATCGAGCTGGAAAACACTTGCGATCCGAATTATCAGATTGCTGCCGCTAACCGCGTGCTAGTGATGGATGCGCTAGTTAAGGCTGGATTAGGCGGTCGCGACGTCGTGATCGCGGACACGCTGCCAGCCGACCAGTTCTATGGCGATAATGGCATTAACAAAACCCGTATTGATGCAAAGAAAGCCAGCCTCCTACAGCCAGTGAGCAGCTATTCCGGTGACGTGGAGCCACCAAATGTATTGAACGCCATTATCTACCCTGAAGCCGTGACCGCTTTTGTTAGCGCCAGTGTTTTGCCGGACGGCAGCGACAACCCGGTATTCGAAGGCGTTAACCGTTGCATCATCGTTGACCTTGGCCGCTTCACATGCGACATCGCAATCGTGTCCGGGGAGCTGGACATTCTGAACCGCGTGACCACTGAGCACGGCATTCATACGATGATCAAACGCCTGCACCATCTCTTGCAAGAGCATCAGGAAGAGTTGAACCTGTCTGAAGCGAAAGAAATCAGCCTTAGCGCGCTGGATGGCTTTATTGAGCGTGGTTATGTGGGTTCCCAGGCGAAAGCCCGTGAGCACCTGCGCCGTGATATTCGCCCGCTGGTAGAACAGGCTGCGCGTGAGCTGGCCGATCAAATCCGCAATGACGTACGTCAGCTACACCGCAACCTGTTGGAGCTGGATATGCTGCTGTTTGTGGGCGGTGGTGCCAACTGGCTGGGCGGCAAGCTGGGCTATCTGCCGGACTTCTCTAAAGAATGGCATGACTTCACCTATATCCCGGATGAACCGCAATTCTCTGTGGTACGTGGCGTGCATATGTTGATGATGAGTGACAAGGAAAGCATTCAGAAAGAACTTGAAGCGGAGGCCTGAGATGGCCAAAGAAAACGATTCACGTAAACGGGACACGCTTTCGTTTTATGTCACCAGTGAAATGCGTAAATCTGAGGCTACTTGTCGCTTTATAGACGAGTACCGCGCATCAGCTGAACACGCTGTGAAGCGCGCGAAAGTTACAGCCGCGCTGCAGGCTGGGCAGATGATGGAAGAATGCGGGCTGTTACGGGTGATGGCTTATCTGGATACCGAAGCATTCTATAAATTAGATGTGACTCAACGCCAGCAGCTGCTCCTGGCGCGTATGCAAGAGTTTTTGGGGGTTAGCCCCCAGCTTTCAGCGGTGACGCTGCCACAAGCCGTACAGAAGCAGCCTGTGGCCACCAGCGAGAGTGAACCAACCGAAGAACTCTTAGCAGTGAGTCCGCCAGCGGAAGATGAATCCTCTCAGGCGCCAGCTGACAAGCAGGTTGATGATGAGACCACCAGCAACCCGCGCATTAACCGCTTTGCATCAAAACTGTCACCCGGCTAATTGCGGCCGTCTCATTAAGGAAAGGGCGTAGCGGAGCCTCGCGCTCTCAGCCCTTTCCTTCTCTTCTTCAGTCATCATCATTGTCTCGCGCCGCTTCAGATCAATACGCTCTGGATTGCGGCACCGCTTGAAGAAAGCGTCATCAAGGTGTGTCAGATAGAAGGTTCGCGGTCTAACGGTCTCATCCACAATACAGTCTGAGTTATGAGAGTTAGCAATTGAGCGCATGCGCAAATAAACTTCGCTAACCGTTGAACTGTATTGGGGATAGCACTTCCTCAGTGCGTCCGCTACCTCTTTCGCGCTGGCTGGTTTGCCGTGTGCTATGAGGAACTGCGAAATCTCCCATGACGTTAATCTCTTGTGCTCGGCTGCCAAAGGCCACCCCTTACATAAGATACTAAAATATTGAATTTATTTTAACTATTGGTCTGTGTGAGAATCAACCTATAGCTGATACAGATAAGAGTAAGGCGCTGTTAAGCGCCTTAAAATATATCAATAAGCTTTTTCTTTTTTCGGGCAAAGCTGTTTGAAATGCGCTCATGAAGGGATCGCAAAATAAGCACACAGCAAAAAGCCTTTCCTCGCCAAGTTAGGAAACTCAACGTGTCGCTATTTTATTACATAAGATACTAAAACATCAATCATAAGCCACCAGCATTCCTTCTTTGCTCGTTGCTTTCAGATATGCATTGATCGCTGCCTCCATACCATCAATGTACTGTTTAAATTCGTCGACTGCGCACATCAAAAACCTTTTATCAAGGAGAACACCATTGAAGCCATTGACTGATACTCCCATCTTTTTCTCTACCGCCTTGCGTATTGCCCGCAGCCTTCTCAACGCTGCGTCGCTACCCGGCTGATTGATATCTTGTTTGTAACGAAATGCGATACCATCATTATGGGCCATAACATTTCGGACAGCTGCGAGGTGGTCAAGCTTGTTAGTACTTTTCCCTCCAATGGTTTTCCTCAGCTTCTTATCTGCTGATTCAAACGTCCTGTATTTATCTTTATCCCATACATCACCAGACAGCGTCTCCATGAGCTTCTGACACTCGGTCATACGGTGCTCAAAAAGGCCAAACATTGTTAGGAAGGCAGCGCGGCGGGTCAATTGGGTGTTCAAATACACGTACTCTGATTGGACTTCGTCATGGTTATCGCCAATACATGAGCCGCACTCGTAATAAGCATTTTCAACCCGGATATCCTCGCCATGCTGCCCAGGCACGCAATAAAAAAGCCCGGCGTTAACCGGGCTTCTTGTTTTGGCCATATCAGTCGAGCGTGAGCTGTGTAACTCTGCAATCGTACAGCTTGGCCAGCTTTTCTAGCGTTCCTGCCTGTGGTTTGGTGCGCTTCTCCATGTTAGAGATAGCGCTTTGGTTCACACCTAATGCCTTTGCCACATCCAGCTGGGACATCTTACGGTGGACACGCCAAGCCGCCTGGAGAGAGATAGATCCGTCGATCATGATCTCAATCACCTCATGAGGGATAGTCTCATCATCGTTTGGGCCTGCAACGTAAGGGATGGGCTCAAAAAACTCATCCAGCTCCGTCTCCTCTACCATCCGTTCATACAGCGCTATAGGAACAATGGCAGCTGTACGCTCTCCACTATCGTTATAGACGTATTGTACTGAACTCATGCCTACATACCTCGAAGTTTTAGACTTTAGCTGATTCGTTCTACAGTTAGTTTCCTGTTTTCTGAATTAGAAATTTGATTTTATTACAACAATAGACATTTAAAATTTAGAACTACTTTTAAGCCAGAAATTGAGGGTAAGGGCGGGGTTTTATCCCCGCTCCTGAGTTAGTAGGTTTTGCTCTGACGGCGGCTTACCTGCGTGATTTCTATCACCACCGGCGCACCGTCAATTACTTCAAACATTACCCTGTAGTCGCCAACTCTCAGCCTGTACTCAGCCCCTTTACCAGTAAGCTTTTTCAGGTCAAGTATCACGTCCGGAAAGGCTGATAACTCGCCCACCTTCTTTGTAATTGGCTTCACGTATCGTGAGTCAATCCGCAGCAGCTGCTTAGCTGCTTTGGCCGACCATTTTACTTTGGCCATAACATCCCTCAATTTTTTAAAGAGCGCACCCTTGCGGGATGAACTTAATATATCTATTTATAGTGATATTGTAAAGTGATTTAGTGATACTAAAGCATACATAGTGATATTTAACGCCAACAGCAATCACGACGGGGACGCCAGATACTGGCCATTGCCATTTGATGCTAGCCCGCTAATTCTCAGTTACTTGGCGCGCGAGCGCATGGGCGTCGAAAATAGTACATACCACATACCGGATTAAGTCAGTCTGGCAGTTGGAATGTCTTTCCACCTCGTTGTCCATGCGGGAGAAAGCATATCCCGTTTCATCTGCCACTCAGGGTCGATACCCTGGCCAGCAAACCAGATTTTACCCAACCCTGAATGGTTCACCTTATCCAGCACCGCCATCAGCTTTTCACTGTTAGCCCGAGGCTGATACTCATCAAACAGGCTGAGCTGTGCGAGCGCTTCCGGGCAGAAATCTCCAAGCATAATGCCCGCTTTGGCGTACCGGTGGCCATCCCGCCAGATGTGCTTCAGGCTGCGCATTGCGACCGCAATAATATCCCGCGTGTCCTGTGTGGCCACGCGTAACTTTTCGCCCGCCACGTTGCCGTAATACACCTCACCCGGACTGAAAGGTGAGGTCTTGATAAATGCCGAGATGTGCCGACAGTACTGGCCTTCCTGACGTAATTTTTCCGCAGCCCGTTCAGCATGTTTGCAAAGTGCCTGCTGCATATCGTCCAGTAATGTGACGCGCTGGCCAAAGCTCCTGCTACAGACAATTTGCTGTTTTGTAGGCGGCGCCTCTTCCAGCGCAATGCAGGATTCGCCAGCCAGCTCCCTGACCGTTCGTTCAAGTACCACGCTAAAGTTTTTCCGGATGAAGGCAGTGTTGCTGCGTGCCAGATCGAGGGCAGTGATGACGCCCATTGCATTCAGTTTTTTGCTGATGCGACGGCCAACGCCCCATACCTCCTCAACAGGCTGCCGCGAAAGCAACTTTTCTGTACGCACTGGATTATTATATGTTAGAGCAAGGACGCCACCGAACTGGGGCCACTCTTTACTTGCCCACTGCGCTGATTTTGCTAATGTTTTTGTCGGTGCCATGCCTACACCGACTGTCAGACCGGTCACCGCTTTTACCCGCTCACGAACCTGCCGACCAAAGTCTTCAAATGGCATAGCGCGATCGACGCCGGCGATGCCGAGAAACATCTCGTCAATACTGTATTGCTCCACAGCCGGCGACAGCTCTTCAAGCACGCGCATTACCCGCTGGCTCATGTCATGGTAGAGCGAATAATTGCTGGAGAAGGCTACGACATGGCGGGCGAAAGATTGCGTCTTCAGCTGAAACCACGGCACGCCCATTTTGATACCCAGCCGCTTAGCTTCGGCACTGCGCGCAATCACACACCCATCATTGTTCGACAACACAATGACCGGCGCATGTTTCAGATCGGGCCGGAATACCTTCTCGCAGCTGGCATAGAAACTGTTCACATCGGCAAGGGCAAACATCATTCACCCACGTGTTGCGTGAATAAACCACATCACCACGCCGAATATTTCTAGTGAATCCGGGTCAGGGTAAAGGGTGGGGAAAGCGGGATTCATCGGGCGGAGAGCGAGGCGCGGATGAGTCTGCAAGACTTTAACGGTAAATTCACCGTCGATGGCAGCCACCACTATATCGCCGTGCAGAGCCTTCTCTGATTTATCAACAACCAGCAGATCGCCGTCCTTGATGCCTGCCTCAGTCATGCTGTGGCCGACAGCCCGGACAAAATAGGTGGCGCTGCGGTGGCGAATACATAGTTCATTCAGATCGAGTTCTGCATCAATATAGTCCTGAGCCGGGCTGGGGAATCCTGCCGCACACCCGTCGGCGAAAAAGGGTAGCAGAATGATTTCGGGTTCGGAAACGGGGCTGTGTATGGCTAAAGACGACATTGTATTTTCTCCTTTTAAAATAACTGTATATATAAACAGTATATTCGAGAGAGGAAATTGTCACTTCTCTTTTTGAGAACGCCGGGGCTAAAATTGCGGGAAACATCCGGAAATAAGCGATAGTGACCAAGAAAAATTAATCAGTCATCTGCCAGAAACGGACAAAAAAGCTTTTAACGTACAATAACTTCCGTTTCCCAAGCTGACCCCTATCATTCCTGTGGAGGGTTGGGGGCCAACCGTACGAGAACTGGATGGCGAGTTTCAAATAATGCTCTATCTGGCGACGCTGATCCTCGCTTTGTAGTGCTCAGATAATAAGCATGTTGTAATTAAAGTGAGTGATTCGGTCGTTGAGTTTGATGATAAGCATATTTGGGGAGCGCATACGTTGCAGTTGATATAGCGGTCAGGAGATTTAATGGCCCGCTGGCTTCGTAGCTGGTGGTGAATTCCACCAGCTGGAACTACGGCTTCTTAACCCATTTTTCGGTTTTAGCAACCTTACCAGCCAGCCACTTAGGCTGTGCCCCCATCTGCGAAGCATAAGTGTACATGGGAAAGCTTCTCCAGAATGCTTCGATAGCATCCGAAAACTCTACGAATTGAGCTTCACTTACCTTAAGCTGTTCCGGCCTGGGGTCTGAATATCTTGGCATGCTGTGAGCAAAGGTTTGCGGGTAATACTCCGGGAAGGTTTCAATCAGCGTTTTATGAGATTGGCCATAGCCATGCTTGTAAACATTCACCACCAGACGGCAGGCATTAATTTTTGGGTAGAAAGGTTTACCTGTAACACCCAGACCTATCCAGTCCATCAGTTCGATCACCTGAGGTAAATCCAGATTCCAAATCATCGGCTCCCAGATATCCCTATCCTGCCAATGACTAACTTCTCTGGACAACTTATCACGCAGAGCTTTATCAAATTGATGGTACATTCCCGCAGTCAGCGCCAAGGTGACTATATTTTGCATCTCATGTAAGTTTAAGTAGTGAGATATCCCCTCCTGATAAGCACGCTCAGCAGAATCAAATTCATCGTCATAGTCAGGGTTAAAACTTCGTCCTAGCGCCTCATAAACTTGCTGTTCCTTTTTGTCCGCTTCCCTGCTTATATCATTAAACTGCGAAAGTAAGCGTCGACGGGCTTCAGCAACATAAAACGTATGAGGCTCAAGGATAATCATGAGATCTAGATTATCGAAATAGAACGTCGTTATATCGTGTTTTGCCATGATGCCTCTAACGATGCCTTGGGCTTCCTAAATCCACTTAAGTGAGTAACCAAAGCACCTATTAATTAATCAGAATGGCCTCAACTCCGCTAATGAGACCTGGTAAATAGGACTGGTCTATCCCTATCAAAGCATTATTTTTCCTTACGGCTCAGTGCATGTAGATGGTTCTGGCAATCGCCAGCTGAAGAAGTACTGCCAGCACGGCCATGGTGATTATCTTCGACTTACCACGCCTCCAGCCTTCGAACCTCAGCACGAACAGCAGCCAGGTGATCAGAATTGCCATCAAAACTACCTGGCCTAACATCATGCCGCTCATTATTGCGCTCCTTTCCCTGGTGAAAACACGTAAACCGGTATGGCATCGTCCAGCTGGTTGCCCAGATACAGACGGCCGGTGCGCGGCTCCGCATAGCCTAGCGTTATTATACTCATTTCCGTCACCGGGTCAGGGTGATGAAACAGCTCGGCCTTGTTTCCTTTGCGGCGCATGATCAATTCCCCTCAATCAAGCATAAGACGACAGTATCAAGCGCAGCATCTTCGGAGTTAACCAGCCGCCATGCCTGCATGTCTTTAGACCCGCCTTCAGGCCCAGCGATAATATCGACTTTACGCCAGGCGGTGTAAAACCAGCCTTTGTCGCCGTCGATCGGCAGATCGTCGCCAGCGGCACGAAAAAGAGACAGCAGGAGAGACTGGTCAGCGGTAGGCGCCTCGCCGATTTCGGAAGCATAAGCGTTAATGAATGCAATAATTGCAGGGTTTTTCATAGGTGGCGACCTCTTCTATATTTGTGGTGGCTGCTTCACAGCCCTTTGTTGATTTTTTTCAACCAGCCTTGGTATTTAGCTAACTGCTGAGCGGCATCGTTCCTGGTGCTGTGATGCGAGAGAAACAAGTTCGCACCACTATTTTTGTTGCCTTCACGAACGTACAAATCGAACCCATGATTTTTGTCTGTCATGATTACTTCGGTGAGCTGCAGGTTTGGCCACCGGCTCACATACGATATAAATTGCTCTCTGTTCACCGCCTTTCCTTAGGCTAACGCTTGAAATCAAACAGCATGGAAACGTCGAACGATGCGAGTACATCGTCCATGCCGTAGTCACGTATAACTGCAGCGGCGGCCTTCTCCATTTCCGCTTTAAAGGCGAGATAGCCCGCTTCTGTCATTTTGCTGGTTCCCCAGTCGAGCGCATCGCGCGCGGCCGCTGTGAACTTGGCGCTGCTGGTTGTAATTTCAGTAGCCATTACGCTGCTTCCTCTGGCGAACAGGTTGAAATAACAAGCGGTGAGCTTGCGCGCGCCTTTATCTGGATTGGCTCTTGTGGAGTCAGTCGATCCCGAATAGTTGTAAGACTTTTTAAGGCGGCTTCACGTTGTTCTGCATAAGCACGGCCAGCGGCAGTGATCTGGTCGACAATCTGGATGATGTCGTAATGAAACATGGCGTTCGTCATTTCCATCCAACTGACAAGCTCGGAAACTGAATGGCGGACCAGGGCTTGAGTTATTTCCAGCTGAGCGCCGCCGGGCTGAGCGGGTAACTCTTTCACCAGCTGCAGTGCGTGTTCAACCACCGGCAGGCGTATAGCGCTTGTCTGACCTACCCCTTTGAATGACAAATAAATGTCCAGGCTGCCGAATTTATTCAGCATGCCGCGAGCATAATCCGGCGTCGCGTCACCGATAGTGATCGCCAACCGATGCGCTTTAACGATCGTTGCCCAGTGCTGAACAGCTGAGGTAAGGCATTTCTCTCGGGATACAGTACTGCCTTTGTGATCGGTGTAAGTCACCGGCACAGCCACCAGCTGGCGTGGACGTGTGCAGGATACATCTTCAAATACGGCCAGCAGCTCCTGAGATTCTTTCTCAGTAATGCAAAGCGCGCGGTGCGCCCGGCGAACCCCACCACGTAGGGAACTTACACGTTTGCGTAGGTACTTTGCACTGCGCTCCAGGCGGGCTGGGCTTTTGGTAATATCAATGGCGCGCTGCAATGTTTGTTCTGCTTCGCACAGCTTTGCGGCAGCTTCAGCAACTTGCCTAGCCTTTGGCGGACGGGACTTTGGGAATGCGGCTTTTGCCTCTTTCCACTTATCCATAAAGTAAGGCTTCTCATCACGGCCGATAACAAAGAACAGAGCGATCTCACCCTCACGGCTACCCTCTTCCTCAACCAGTCCGCTGGTGAAATTTTCTCTCAGGCGAAAATCTGCAAAATCTACCAGGTCACGCGGCCCCTCTATGCACATCATGATGCGACCACGATTCGTATCTTCTGAATCATTCTTAGGTACTTCGAATGCTCTTGGCATGAATTTTCCTTCTCAATTACTTCTGTGTTTGGCGTGAAATCAATATAACTACTCCTAAACATTAAGCCAAGTATTTTTAGTATCCTTTGTAATGCAAACTATAAACATAAAACTCATAAAATCAGACATTTTTTATTAATAACTTGATCTTTTAGTATCTTCAAATGATGATTTTTGTACATACCCCTATTGCAGATAGGAACAAATGTTCCTATTATGATTTCAACGCGACACAGGCCCGAAATTGATGGAGAGAAAATTATGATGACCACTACAGCAGCCTTGATTATTCGCATCGCATACGACGCGCAGTTACGCTTAAAGAAGTCCCTGAAAGAGTCAAAGCAGTACGTCGCTAAGAAATCTAGCCTGCAACAGAGCGCAGCCTATTCGGCAGAAGAGAAAGAAGACGTCCGTGCTGCTTTCGCTGAGTATCTGATGTCGTCCAACAACCGCATTAAGAAAGCTGAGGCTATGCTGACCGCGCTGGCCGAAACAACTCGCGGCATGACGATCCCAGAGCACAGCAATGCATTCATGCTCGTGGAAAATGCCCAGCCGGTGCGCTCAAGCTCAATCACCAAAAATGGCCTTCTGGTTGAGGGTGATGTAGTGGTCTGGTTCAAGCGTTGGGAAGCAGATTACGCAGCGGACACAGCTCAGCAAACTGTGTCGGTGCTGGCACTGGTGGACTTCTTTATCCGCGTGAAACCGGCTGACAATGCCGTCACGAAGGGCAAGGAAATACTGCAGGTACCAGCTCCACGCATGGACAACAGAACGGCCACTCTCATTGGCAGCGTTGCAACGGCAGGTTTAGATTGGCTGAAAACGCACGCGATGGTTGTTGCAAAGCGCCAGATAGATCACCAGTTGGCGGGCTTGGCAAAATCAGAAAAGTGGACTGAAGAATTTGAAGCGCGTGTACGTGCATATTTTAAGGATTTCATGAATGCTACACGGATCAGCCAAGCCAAAGAGGCGCTGAGAGTAACGCGAGGGGAATCCCTCGACATTATCTTCCGTAATAACAGGTATGCAGCATGAGCATCAGCCAAGGTAAACCAACACCAGAACAGGTAAAGGCAGCGCGGATAGCTGCCGGTTTAACGCTTGAACAGGCCGGGGAAAGATTTGGCATTACTGGCCGGGGATGGCGCTTTAAGGAGCAGGCGGACGGCAAGGGGCGAAAATTGTCGCCCGGAGAGTACGAGCTACTTCTTCTACTGGCAGGCACGCATCCGGATTACGAGCTGACTCCGAAAAAATAGCGCTTCGTTAGCAGCTTAGACCTCAAGCCCAAGCTGGATGCTAAAGTGATCGAGCTTCTCGTCATAACGCAATGAGCCAAGGCTATTATAGGCTTCAATACGCTCCACCAGCACGCTTGTACGGGTTTCTTTCGAATGAGGCTGATATGTGCCCTTCCAGTTGCTGTCTAAGCCGATATTGCGCGCTACATTAGTGCTATCCGCAGATGAGAGCGGCAACTTCGTGAAAATTTGCTGGTTCAGCATGCGCAGGCCGTGCAACTTTGTGATCGGCTGACCATACTCATCGAGGATGTGGCGAATGACGTCTTTTAAAACGCATAGTCGCTTTAGCTGGCGATTTGACGTCATACTCCCCAAAACTTCCGATAGCAACGAGCAAATATTGGGGTTCGAGGGCCAATGATGTAAAAAACAACGCTAAGCGGTATCAGAAATCTATATTGATACGATCCAGTTTCTAAATGACCAAAATACGATATTTGAAACCGGTTTTGCGCGCGGTTGGTCCTCAAACCCCATGATCTAAAAATTAGGTATAAAAAAACCCGCCGTAGCGGGTCATTTGAACTATTGGGGGCAGTAGCCGACAGGTGGGCTGGTATCTCGAGATATCATCAGTACGATGAATTTTTGTACCGTCTTCTGGACTTCGTTTGGTGCCCAGTGGCTGAGATCTACCAGAGTGCTTTTGTTCCAGGGCAAGAAGCCTTTCCTTTCTGGACCTTTGCCTCCTTCGCCTCTCTCACCTAATCGACCTTCGAAAATCTGACCTTTGGCATTGTAAATCTGCACGTCGCAAATGTCATAAAGGCGCGCAGCCCAAATTTTAGCACCCTGAACGGTCTGATCATCATCACAAACCAGATGCTCATACCAATTCAGAAGGAACATGTACGCACGGCTACTAAGTCCCTGCTGCTGAAACGCTCGCTCAACTTTGACGCCTGCGACTTGTGGCGCTGCGACCTCATCACCATTGTCGTCAGTAAAGGAATAAGATCGGAGAGCGATTCGACCGGCATCAATGTTATTTGACTCGTCGATAAAACCGGAATTCAGCAGACGCTTGATGATCTCTTCGTCAGAAGCATCATCGAAAGTCATATCAATGATTGTGTCACTGATGCGGCCAGCATTGCCATCAGACGCGCCTACTTGCTCAATCGTTATATAGGTGTGTATCTCGTCTTCCGGCTCGATGAGTTCAAGCTGCGATAGCTTGTAGAGAGCTTGATCGGTAAACAGATAGCCAAACCGAACAAGGCAAGTGTCGCCTTCGTGAGCGAACTTGCCTATGTTTTTATGGAATAACGATGACGCTATTAGTGTAGGTGCCATTTAGCAGTATCATTAACAGTATTGGTGCTAACGATACTATCATGCTTGCTCAAAAATTCACGAATGGAACTTTCAATGGCCTCTGAGAACATAGGTATATGACGTTCGAGTTCTGGGTATTGCTTGGAGGGATTCACCGTAAAACGGACGCGGCCATTAAGGAAAACTGCTTCAGTAAGCGGTTTAACTTGGGCGCGAGCAGTCTCAACGTCATCTGCAAAGGTAACGATGAATTTAAAATCTTTAGGGGCTAAAGCCTCATTGTTGAGCATACGCACTTGCAACTTCGTTTTGGCGAAGAAGTGAGTAGCGATGACACTCGTGCAATCACGAATTGTCTGAATCGAGCGTTTAGCATCTTTGATGTTCAGAGAATTGCGCATGTTTCCACCTTAGTCGAGTCCCACTTAGCGAGGTATTCGACGATTGCCCACTTATATTAGGGCTTCAATGCAGTCGATTCGATTATCGGCCGCTAGCTTCATATCATGAGGCTTCATAGTATAGTTTAGGTGGCCGCCGCTGATGGGAGCCTACTAAAACGGTTGACGACAACCGCCAAGCCTTTCACAAATCTACGCAATAGTATCCTAATATGCAACCACAAAATTTTCTTACTGGCAGTAAGGAAAACGGCGTCGCCGCAGCCCCGTGAGACGCCATGGTGAACTGTTGTTAGCTTCTGGCACACAGCAGACTTTACGTACATAGGTGATGCGTCAGGCTGCTAGTCACAAAATTAGCTGAACGGGCCCGCCGGTGGGCGTTCCTGCCACGCTTGCACCTGCAACCGAAGCATCACCAGTTCTTTTGCCATGCGGTGAAATAAATGGGTTTTGTCGTAGGCTTGCAACACGCAACCAAGCTCTGCAAGGGTAATGCGGTCTTGGATCATTAGTCTTTCTCGCAGTGCCTGCACGGGTGGCCGCCGTAAGGTCCGGAGTAGTAATCGTGTTCACTGAGAAACTTCCCGCAGTAACAGCAGTTGAAAACAGGCTTACGCCGTTTCTTGGGCTTAGCGAGAACGATCCCGGTACCTTGCAGAGCTTCGCTGCGATTGCAGTCTTGCATATCCACAGCAGGTCGCCAGCGGGCATCAATATACGCCTTTGGCCACGGGATATCGGTATCCCGGCAGTTATGCTTTAACTGAGCTTCTTCACGCGTGTAAGTTTGTGCCCTCTTCAGATCAGTCACATATCCCCTACCTTCAAGCCCCCACCAGAGGATGTCATTGCCGGAGTAGTTCCGGCTGTCCTGTAGATAGTAAAGTTCCTGGTCTGGTGTAGTGGCCGTGCATGGCTGGGAAGCGGTCATTCTCTTTGTCCTCATGCTTAAACATAAAATACTAATATGGTGCTTAGTAAAAAATGCCCATTACAGGAATGGGCAAAGACTACACACAGCAATACAGATTGCGATGGCCGGATTTGAACCGGCGACCTCCCCGCCGTCCCCACACCGCCTTAAGGCTATATGAACGGGGCGCTACTTCCAGACTGAGCTACATCACAACGTTAAGGGCACTGCCTTTGACAACCTTACGACGCGTGGCCGTTACGCAGGCTCTGCGGTCTAACTACCTTACCGCCAGCGGTGGCAAACACAGCTGCGGTCCATATATCCGGTGTAGTGCTCTTAACGTTGTGTTTTCGTCTCTCCGAAACGTCACCGCTCTATCACGGTTGTCGCGTGTGCCACGCCAGCACCTAACGAGTTTTAACGCCCTTTACCGTTTGCATCATCTTGGCGGCCGTCTATGGCTGTTTCCACCGCAGCCGTACAAATATATACAGCGGTTGGTGCTCTTTATTGGGCGGTTAAGCTATTCCCTTTTTGTACGGTGATGTAGCGCCAGTGAGCTCACAGAGCCAAGGCAGAGGTTTATGCCTGGCATGAAGCGTTCACTGACGCCCTCACCTACCATCTTTTCGATTTCATTCCGAAGCAAATCCATACCAGCGGCCTCAAATCCTCTGATAGCTTTGGCGGTGTTCGTCACCTGATTACAGGCCTTCACTGCCAAAGCCAACTGTTCGCGCTGTGCTGGCGTCCATTCTTCATTACTGGCCACCAGCTGCATCGCCACCTCAAAGACGCGGAGTAACCCCGCGCTTTCAGCTGTAAGGTGTTTCACGTTGGCGGTAAGCATATTCAGGTGATCGCTTACCGCCTGTACGGCGTTATTGATATCTTGCATGAGTGCCCGTCAGAGGTTTTTAGGGCGCGGCTCGACGATCGCGACGCGCTTGATCGTGCTCAATTCGGTTACGAGATGGCGCGCGGGCTTATTCGGGAAATACTGATAATTCATGGAATTAATGCGCTGATCCCAAAACTTTATTCGAAAACGCTCCCCTTCCTGCCACTCAGTCCGCGGCTTCATAATTTCCGGCGTGCCGTAGTTAATGCCGCTGCGCTCGGTGAAGCTACAGAACTCATCGGTAATGCGCGTTGATGAGAACCCGTTGGATTCCATCACATGCACCTTGCAACGGTTCTCTTTGTCAGTAAATCGCGCGTAATGCTCGTCAAATTCTGCCTGAGTTGGACGCTCGCGGAAGTGGACAAAATAGGCCTCGTCGTGACTGTCGACATCAAACGGAATAACGTCGATACGCCAGTTAAAGCCTGGCCTCCAGTTCTTTTCAGGGGTACGGAACGAGCTGACGATCCGGCGCATCGGATTGGCCATCCCCTCTACAGAAATTTCCTCCACCTGTGGCATTTTCTCAGCTGCAGGTGCTGAGGTGACCTCCTTTAACAATGCAGAAGCGGATGTCGAAACGACATTAACTTCCGGGGCGGCTGGAGATATTGCTGGGACTGGGGGAACGACCGGCGCGGAGGCCTCGACGGCTACTTGTTCCGGAGCCTGCATCATGACCGTAACGGCCGCAGCAGTCTTATTGACCATCCCCCAAAGAGATAAAAATTGGTAGCCCTCTTCCACGGTCAGCGTTTTGTCCGTAAGAGCGGCAAAAGTATTAACAACGCGAGTCATCGCGTTGATGGTATTTGCCTCTAACTGAGGCTGTTCGGCGTGTAATGCAGTCATTGGATACCCTTAATTGAAGTCGCTAAAAGCGAGACAGGAATTTAGCTCAACAAAAATTGACATACAATACTAACGCGGACTTTATTTTAATAAGTTAACTCAGCTATTGCGCTGTTAATACCTCCACACTTAACATAAAAGTATGCTAACCAGCCCAAAAACCGCTACATAAGCAGACTGCGAACCAGGGCAAGATCTTTCGGCGTATCCACGCCATGGGCGGCCAGGTCTTTAAGGCGGAGCATCTGGATACGGCAGCCATTAGCCAACACGCGTAGCTGCTCCAGCTTCTCTGCGAATTCCAGCAGTGACACCCCCCAGTTCACAAAATCCTGCACGAACCCGGCGCGGTAGGCATAAACCCCTACATGACGCATGAAGTAACGGCGCATGCTTGAGTCATCCACCAGCTGGCCGTCACGGGAAAATGGCACGCCGGCACGCGAGAAATAGAGCGCGCTATCAAAATTGTCAGTCACGACTTTAACCACGTTCGGATCGGCCAGTTGCGCTGCGGTTAACCCCTCAACACCTATTGTGGCCATCTCTGATCCGCTGTAGGCGAAAGTGTCAGCCAGCTCACTGAGATGCACGCCCGGAAACATCGGTTCATCGCCCTGCAAATTGATAATGATGGTATCCGGGTCGATGCTCAGCAAGCTGACAGCCTCTGCGATCCGGTCAGTGCCGCTGGCGCAGCTGTCGGACGTCATGACTGCTCCGACACCCTGCCGAACAGCCAAATCCAAAATATCTTTATGATCTGTGGCCACAATCACCGCGTTCGCCCCTGACTCTTTGGCGCGCTGGATGGTATGAGTGATCATTGGGCGGCCGTTGATATTGATCAGGGCTTTTGCGGGGAGGCGTGTTGAGCCATACCGCGCAGGAATGACAACGGTAAACGGTGGGTTTAGGGTGTACGACATATTTACTCCGGGTATAAAAAAGGCCACCTGCTGGCAGCCCTGACTGCTTAACCTGAAACGCTTTCCGGATACTCGGCAGCGTAAGCCTCAATATCGGCGTTATCAGCCCGACGGATGGCAGTGGCCAGTGCCTCAACGGCATTCTGCGCACACGTCCAGAAACTACCGTAAAGCTCCTGGGTGCCGCAGGTTTTGTGAGAGAAGATCAGGCGGTATTCGCCTGCTTCCACACGAAGCGCCACATTCTGGCCAAGGCGCTTAACCCACCACATTACTTGGTCGAGGGTGTAGCCCTTATAGGTCTTTTCCGCGGCCATAATCAGGAGCTGGCCTGTTCTGTTTCATACAGCGCTTTTTCTGCCTGGTGTTCCAGGGAGCTATCTACCAGACCGAACGTGAGCTTGGAGAACAGATCGCGGGCTTTGTTTTCTTTCACGTCAGCTTCGGCATCCGGTGAAATCTCAAGATAGGCCGCGTTCAGCACCTCCGGCAGCGTCCCAGTATATGTGTTGGTTTCGTTCTGCTCGTCGGTGATAGTCAGCTGGGCCTGACCGTCAGCAGCCGTGGCCAGGTTAAGTGCGACAGTTTCGTTAAAAATCCAGAAAAGCTTGGCTTCGAAAGACAGTTTACTCATGGTGATTCCTCAGTAGATGTTACTAAAGCTGGTGGATTGATTTGGTATCAGTAAAAGCCAGACGAACGCCCGGCAAAGTGGCTATTTCGGTTCTTTCTCGTAAGCGATCACGGGCGCGCCGTTCTCGCGATCCCAGGCGTCCACCAGCACATAACAGGCGGTAAGGATTTGCTCCGCAGACTTAGCGCTGATGCCTTTGGTCATAGCCAGTTCGCTGGCGTCGAACATCACGATTGAGCACAGCGTGTCGTGACCTTCAGCGCTCAGGGCTTTCTTCTGAGCTGCAGTAAGGCCTCCAATAGATTCCAGGGCCACTGACTCCGCCCATGCCACGCGCTTCAGTAAATGCGGATGCGTGTTTTGTATCTCTTCGCGATACATGTCCTGCAATGCGTCATACAAATCCTGTGGCCAGTATTCGGTGATCAGCGGATCGCGGCGGTAGTTCGGTCGCAGCCATTCGTTAAGCGACACGGCCGCGCCGACACCGATTGACGCCCAGATGATGAAGGTGAAGTCCAGGTTGTTGACGTAGCGTGGGTAGATGCCATCAGCCTGAAGGGTGAACGTGCCGCGGAAGGTACGGTTGATCACAAAGTGCAGCGGCTGACCGTTAGTCATAACGGTTTCGTACTTGTAGCCAGCCGAAATGGTGTTGGCACGCTTGATGTGATCAGCCAGGCGGGCAACCTCACCCCGCTCAGCTTCCAGACCGGCCATCAGATGTGCGGAATCAGATTTCGCCTTGGTCAGCTCTTTATCTCTCTGAAAAATGGTCTGGCTCAGCATGGTAATTTTCGCGCGATTATCACGGGCTTCAGTCTTCAGTTCCTGGTTCTTCTTTTTGAGCTTATGCGGCTCCAGGATATTCAGCTCACGGATCTCCACGCGCTGGTTCTTGTCGCGAGCCATATAGGTTTCGATGAGGGCTTTTTTCTCATCCAGCGTGTTGGTGAGGTTGTCCACCATTGCGCGTAGCTCAGCCATATGCAGCTGGGCTTCATGCGTGGCACGCTCAATGGCCTCGTCCATATCTTGACTTTGTGTCTCCGCACGACCGCGCAGGATAGCCAGCTGCTCATTGAGGTTTTCAACTGAAACAGTGAGGAGCCTGACAGACGTATCGCGATCACCCAGTAAACCGATCAGGTGATCGTGATCATCAATATCGTTCGATGCTATGCCCGCCAATTCCATTGCCAGTGTCTGGAGCCCATTTATACAGTTTTCAATGTGACGCACAGACATATCATCCCCCGCCACGCGCTTAATGGCGTAGTTGAGCTGGCCAATCTGTGTGTTAAAACCTTCGTTAATGGCTTCAAGGATTGCTACTGAATCCTCGGCTACTGCTGCTGGCTGTGCGGACATATAGTTACCTTTAAGTTTTGGTGCTGGCGGTGTACATGCTCATCCGGCCAAGATAGGAGACTGACAGCACCGGTACGTTGTCCGGGTAGTCTTCCTGCCTGGCAAGCATCCCAATCCTCAGCGGGGTCATGTGTTTATCGGGATATTGCGCAATGATGGAACGCGGCCCGTTTTCAGTCATAAAACACACCGTCCAAAAATGGCGACGGGGTGAAAATATCTTACGGAAAATGCTCACAAGCCTCCAACATAAGATACTAAAATATGATGCGGCATTAATATCCATATTTTAGTATCTTTTGTAAAGTTAAATACTTATTTACCTGACTAAATTATGAAGATGGCCCCCGTTAGCTTGTCTCGCTTTCAGCCGCATACAGGTACTCAGGAAGCCACGGCTCCCCGCTTTCATATGGACGGGGATTGCCGTGGAAGATGACAACGCGGGCACCTTTAGGCAGGCTGCCGTCCCCCTTGGAGTAACGTTTGGTAGCAAACGGGCTCTCTCCCACTTTCACCACGTCTGCCTTGTAACTGACGAACCAATTCGGGCAGACATCCTGCCAGCGCAGACAGTCACCAATTACACCCCGAATGAAGCCTTGGTCGCCCCATTTTGAGGTGAGGGTGCATTCATCAACATGCCGTTGCGGGTCAGCCCAGAATGTATTCCAAATGCGTGCTTTATAGCTGTTCGGAATGTACATCACTGAACTCATCAGGTACTGAGGGTGATAAAAGTCCGTCAGCATGACCATTTGATCCCTGCGGGTGGTGATCAACTTTTTAATGTCGCCTGTGATTACCGTGTCCAGATCGAAATACAGCAGGTCGTCAGTGATATCTGGTCGGAATAAATCAATTTTGGCCCACCAGCCCCGCATACCACGATAAGGACAGGTCAGCGGGATGCAGGTAACACGCTCCATAACGAATGGCGCATCAGTCAGGCAGATGATCTCTGCAGTGGCTGGCAATTGGGCAACCAGTGTTTTTACATCGTCAGGTGCGTAATCACCGCCAGAGCGGTAGACCAAGGCAATTTTCAGGAGTTTTTCAGCCATTCTTTCATACTCATTTGAGGGATTGAGTTGAGTTTCCCGCAGGAAACTACGTTGATTTGAGGCAGTGCAGATTTGAACAGTAGTGGCAGATGCGAAAGGTTATTTGGCGTACCGCCGCTATGTACCCGTGGCTCCTGGGTGGCATCAACGCCCACCAGCGCCACATTCTTAAACCCCAGATGGTGAGCGAGTCCCAGTGCTCCCCAGGCAGAGTTACCGTTGTGGATTACATTGGGGTCTTCAGACAACACAGGACGTGCTGACCAGCGCCACAGCCACCACTCAGGAGAGTGTTTGCTTGCTGGCTCTTTGCCTCGCAGGGAAAGGCGCTCAAATTCGTACACCCCAGGCACCGTAACGCCTGCAGCGCAATATTTCACGTTGCGCCGCCGGATGCGCAGGCGGCGCAGATTAATCGGCGAGGGGTCTAACGTGAAAAAATAAGAGGCACGGCTCAGGCAGTCAATGGCACCATTTACAGCGATAACCGGTACCCCACGCGGCGGCAAAAAGCCTTCAGCGGAAGGGCCGGAAGCCACGATGATCACACGATCACCTTCTCCAGGCTTTTTAATGGGAAGCATGTCAGTTCAGTTCTCCGGGAACAGTTAAAAATCTCAACGTGCGCTAGCTGTGCATGCACATCGGCGAATTCTTTTTGCCACTTGGCTACGCTTACATCGGTAGGGTTTCTTAGCCTGCCGCCGTGCCTGCCGTGAAAGTGAACACCTTCCTTAACAGAACAGTCGTAACCCAGCAGGTAGATAGTTTTCGCGCCAAGACTTTCAGCAAACTGAATGGCCATTGAGCCGGAGTTAAATCTCACATCAGGTCCGCCAAAACGCTGGTACTCAACGTCATAGCGAAATGTTGCGGCTCTGGAGGCGGTACAACGGCGGATATTTGCAGGAACTGCAGCACCGTAAGCCTCCCACCAAGCCAGATCACCAGCGAACAGGGCGTATGGCTGTCGAAACATGCCATATGCGTTATTCACTGCCACAACAGGTAATCCCGTCGCTTCAACTCGTTCACAGTCTGCTTTTGTCAGTGACGGCCCCGATGCCACGCAAAATACAGATTCAAATTGCATTTAAACCACACGTAATTACCCGGCACCGCGGCACCGGGCAGCTAAATCAAGAAGACGGGATATCTTTCTCGCCGGTAGCTGAATTGGTCTCTGGCTCACAGGCGGTTAAATCACTACCACGGCCAAAGCCGCTGACAGGAGCGTGCCACACGTTATCGGAGAGTTCACTGGTGGCTTCCTGATGAGATTCATTCTGGCGAATAATCTCGCTCATCATGTCCATGGCAGGCGAATAATCATTTACTTGCATGGTCATGCTATTTTTGATGCCAAAGCAGACATTTTCTTTACTGAAGATAGACACTTCACCATTGCAGATAGTGACCTCAGTAGGACCGGATTTCACAACCAGGGTTTCGCCTTCAGACAGACGCAGCTCGGTAACTTCAGGTTTACGGAATGATTGGTTAGGAGAGCACTGATCGCCTTGAAGGCAATGTTTATCGCACATAGGATTCTCTTTACGGTATGAATGAGGCGGCGCAGGGTGTTACTGCGCCGTTGTAGAGGGTTGCCCCCTCTGAATGGGAAAATTAAATCATAAAAACTGACATAAGACACTAATAAGGAGCTTAGTTATAAAAATCCTTACAGAGTTTGCCCTGTTTCGAGTAACCAATAACGAAGGATGATTTCGGTCATGGCTTCCCAACCCTTGGTAAGCTCACAAGCGTAACCTTGAGCCCTGAGGCGAGCCTGCCATTTTTTCTGGTCTTCTTGCAGGGAGTTTGAGCCTACTTTTAGCTCTACATGTAGGCCATGATACACGCCACGGGCAGCATGCAGGGAAACGTCAGGGAAACCCTTTTTTAGCCCTTCCGCTTTCATGTCAAAGCCAACAACTTCACTGCGGGCTCCGCCGTTAGGTGTCGCATGCAGAAGATCGTAAATATCCGGGTGCTTCCGATGCATAAAATCGAATACCCGCACCTGATCCCAGTGCTCCGGGCCTTTCTTTTTTTGTACTTCGGGATTTTTAGCCAGCTGCGCCAACGCCTTAGCATGCGGGGAAACTGCAAGCTCTATTTCCAGACGGTGAAGCTTCGCTACCGCCCGCTTATGGCCAGCAGTGGCATCCGGGATACCATCACCACGTTTGACCCGCCTGCCTTTCAGCAATTTGCCGTCTTTATCGCGATTATTAGCAGTAAGCCATTCGTCACTAAACCTGATCACCATGCCATCCTGATTTGCTCACGCCCACTCTGCGCACCTTCGCAGCTTGCTCATCATGCCAGTCCTTGGAGCAGTCCTCATCGCAGAACGGCTGCTGACCACAGCTTTCATCACAATAATAGCAAAACCCATTAATCACTAGCTGAGCGTTTGATGACAGGCGGGCTCGCTGAATTTGTTTTTCCAGAATGCCGTGCTCAATATCAGCCAGGCGGTCCAGTTCGTCACTCATTTGTAAATCCGTAAAGTTGTTAACCTTCCCACCCAAGGCGGGCAAGGTCATGCTCGTTTTGACAGGTGAGCAAAACTAACGGATGTTTTCGACATAGTATACTAATTTTTATTGCCAACTCCGGTGTCAGAGATTGCTTTTGGTTTATCAGCCGCGAAAGTGTCGCTTTAGTTACCCCGATTTTTTCTGCCGCTGCAGCAAGGCTCATTTTTTCATCCTCCAGGGCTTTACGCAGGATGTTACCGGGATGTTGAACAGTCATAATGTCACCTATAAACAAAAAAGCGCCACGCGGGCGCTTTAGTTAGAGCAGTGAGTTAGCCGTGGTGGCTGGCATGCTCAAGAATGAGATTAAGAATAAAAAAAACAGTGAATACAACAGGAAAATTCAGAAGGACAAACTTCACTTTGGCTGCACCTGTATCCACTGCTTTGTTGCGGGTCTGGGTGCGTGGAGCTGCGATATCTCGACCAACATAATCAATCATGGTACTATCCTTTTGTTATGTCCGGGGAATGTGTTTGGCGACCTCTTCCCGGATTGACGGGGGCTCGCTTCGGCGAGCCTTGCTTTTTTCTGAACCTGTCAAAGCGCCCAACCTTGTTTCGCGTTCCGTAACACGAAACAGAATGGTACACCACAGCTATCTGACATACAATACTAAAAATTTAATTTTCTTCTCTGTATGCATCTGACCGAAGATAATTGGCGCTGTTCATGATCGCCTGCTTCCAGATATCAATCGGTACCTCGCGCATCCGCTGGATAGGCTGCCCTGTCATCGGGTCTTTAACGTATGTCCACCGCTCGCCCATTCTAAGAGTGAAAATCTTTCTTCGATGATGGTGCGTTTCAATTTCACAGCCATACTTTTCCGCCTCTTCCTGCAAGCGCCGCTTGTCCATAAATCGTTGTTTAGTTGTGACCGACATACTTCCCCCTTTAATCCATCTGGACTACTTTGCTCTCCAGCTCAAGATCATATGAGATGAACTCATATGGCTCGTCCTCTGTATCGGGTTGCGCCAGCTGGTGGCTTGAAGAAAACAACAGACCATTGGTCATGCGCATACTCTGATACAGATATGCGGCCACTGCGATCAACGCTGGTTTCTCATATTGGTATATTTCGGCAATATCATCATCAATCTGAATGCCCGCTGATAAATCACCCGACTCCACCAGCAGCGCCTTCAACGATGGCCACCACGGGCCAACGCCACGGTAATAGCGCGGATCTGCATTCAGGCAATGGCTCAGCCCACTGAGGTAATCTGACAGGAATTTATCTTCATTCCGATCACCCAGCGCGGCAGGTAAAATAGCCTCCAGATAGCTCTCGTCAGGTTTTAACGTGTCTTGTAACGTCATCGTGTTTTATTATTGCCGGATTTACCCGGCAATATCCTTATATTTTAGTATTTTGCCACAACTTTTAGAACTTCTTCCTGGTCATACTTTGAAGGAATCAACCACCAACTGCCGGGAAACTCTGAATTGTCTTTCCAACTGTTGAGGAACTTCGCGCCGTATTTATCCTTCAACTCGTCTTTGGCGCGGAAAAGCGCACCTTCTTTGCCTTTCGGATCCCTGAGCCCAAAGCAGCCGCCAGCGGAGAAATTAATGCCACGCTTATTGCGCACATTGCTGGTATTAATGCGCACCTCGATACCTGTGTTATCTTCCATTTTTTCCACTACCAAGGTGCTCTTGGTGCGGGCCTCTTCCAGTTCCTTGCGCTGGGCAATATCTTCAGGCGTGATTAGTCCTCGCTTGATTTGGTAGCTCTCTTTGAGCTGATTCGCTTGCGGCTCATTCATCGCCTGCAGCCTGACGTCCGCAGTTTCTGCGAAGCTCCTGATCCCGGCTGGATTGGTCAAGAGATCAGCGGTAACTGCTGATGCATCAGCCAGCCCCAAAATCACCACGGCAGCGCACATCTGTAGGCTTTGATAGCTGGAATACCCATCGAATACCTGTTCAATGGTGCCGTAGCCATCAAGCACGCGAAGCACCTGGGTTTCGCTGGGCAGGACGCCCTGTTCTACCTCCCTTCCAAACTGCTCATAGTCTGCCTGTGCCCTTTGAGCCTTGCCCGACACCAGCATCTCCCGCGCTTCTTCGTTCGCGCTCAGGATCGCGCTCTTCAGTGCGCTTTCGAAGTCATTGCTATTGGTGTACTGCGCCGGAATATCCCCGCTCAGAAAGCGCATCCCTGCCAGCTTTGGAACTTCGACCTCACCTGTAGCGATAAATTTAGATACGGATGAATGGAAATCCTTTTCATAGCTAAACATTGGCCCGCTCATACGCCTTGCCACTGCCGCATTGATGACGTCTGGACCAGCGATCTCACCAATACCTGCCATGACAGTTTCCCAGTCACCGCCAAATAATGCTGTCAGAAATCCTTTGCAGGAATAGCGGAAATCGGCTTTCTGGCGCTCTTTGATGGCTATTGCCTGCTTCAGCTGCTCGTCACTGCGATCAGGATAAATGAGCTTCTGGCCATTATCCCGGTACCAGTTCGAATCTCGGTAAACCCCGCCACCCAGCCCGTAACCTGCAGATCGCCTGTTGAGGACAACGGTCGAATATTTACCCTGCTCGTAACAAATCGTATTCCCGTCATTGAGCATTAGCTGACCCATTTTCAGATAGTGATAGAACTGTTCTTTACTTAATAGCTCCGGGACGGCCTGGATATACATGCCACCTTGCATTTTGCTCAGTAACTCAAGCTCAGAAAGTGTCACATCACTTTCCGTTCCCAAGTGCTCTACAGGTACATTTTTTGTTGAACCTGCTTTTTGACCTTCGGCTGTGAACAGTCCGATTAGATCGGCCGTACGGGCATCAAAATCCAGGCCACTGATGCGGGCGTAAGAGATGGCGTTATATTTGCCCTGGGAATTCACGTTAAAGTTGTAGATCTGGCCAACCTTATAGGTCTTCCCGTTCACCAGCAGGATATCTTTACCGTGGTCGAGCACATCAGGATCCACATCCAGCAAGCCGTCATCCAGAGCTTTCTTGATAACTGGCCGCAGGCGTTTTATCTCAGACTCAGCCTTACTCAGGCGTTCAATTTTGCGTTGCTGCTTAACCGCTGCAGAACGGGCGTTGATATCAGCCTTACTGGCAGCAGTCAGGAATTCCCGCGTTGTGCGGATTTCGGACTCAATGCGCTTAATCCTGTACCCATGTGAACGTTCTCCGGGTTCTTCCTTCTGCTTTTCCTGCGCATCCATCATCCCCTGCTGAAGGTCGGTAAGCTCGCGCCTGACTTTGTCCAGTACACCAGCTGCATTTTCTGCAGCACGGTCGAGATCAAACGCCTTGCCACGCTCGGTATCCAGGTTTGCAGCACCAGCATGCTGCGCTTTAATGTAGTTGCCCAGATCCTGAGTGGCCCGGACTTTTGCTCGCGCAGTCGCCGCTGCTTTTGCTTTCGATACCTGCTCCGCGATACGGCGTTCACGCTCTTCCGGGTTAGCGGCCAGTAGTAGCTGCATTTCCACCATATTTCCGGCGTCAGCGTTGTCCATCTGCGACTTGTCAGATGTGAGGATTTCTTTAATCCAATTCTTTTTGCGTTTCAGGGTACGCAGGCGGAATTCATCAAAAGAGCCGCTACCGCAGTAATAAAACACGTTTACGCTGTCCTGTGATGACCCCACACGCGCACCGCGGCCATTGCGCTGGTCAATACTCGCCGGAGTCCATGGAAGGGTAAGGTGGTGGATGTCCGTTGTGCCTTTGTGCAGGTTGATCCCCACTTCAGCTTTTTTGTTGCAGATCAGTACGCGGGAGCGTCCCTCATTGTAGTCTGCAGCGATCTGCTCCAGCCCGCCCAGGCTTACCTCGTTGATAACAGCAACATAATCGTCATACAGTAATTTTTGCTGGTAGTAGGCCGTCACCTGCTCTTCAGTGGGTTCATCCGGGAGGTTTTTCGGCGGCTTGACCTTCTTCGGCTTCTTCCCCTTTTTGCCAGCATTGGCAACAGTCGTTGCATTCAAGATCCCAATCTGAGACTCATCAATACCCAACTGCGCCACCAGGATACGCCTGAGCTTTCCGTGCTGGCTTTTTTCATCGGTGAAGATGATTTGTTTGCCACGTTTCAGTCCGGCTTTGAGGTTCTCCACCAGCGCGGAATATTTCGGTGTCAGTGGGTGCGTCATGTTCTGATCGGCAATGCCAAACTTGCTCATACGCTTTAGCACTTCCGGTTCGTACATTTCTGGAACAACCAGCGTGCAAAACTCTCCTTCCTCCCTGACAGTGTACTGACCAGCAGTGCCATATTCCTCTTCGTTGTCACTATCAGCACCCACACTATCCGGCAGGTCGGCCACCAACTGGCGGACCTTATCGCTCAACGCGGCAGGGAAACGGAAAGTGATAACCCGGTTATATAAATCCATATCCGTACATACACGGTCCATATCACGGATAATGCCGAAAATAGTGTCTTTATTTTCTGGATCCTCATCGTCATCCTGGCCCTTAGAAAGCTTCTCCGCCCGCTCGCGCAGCTCCTCGTAAACTACGAACTGGTCAGGTGACATTGGCGCTTCTGCAGTGGACTCCACCAGGTCAGGTATTTTCACCTGCTCAGCGACATCCGCCGCGGTCTTCAGGGTCGTCCAGCGGTGGAAGATACCGCGCAGCCCGTCGAGATTTTTAAAGCCTATCAGCCCTTGCTTTAGCTCAACCTCACCGGACAGCTTCATGACTTCGCACAGCTTGGTACGCCCAAATTCTTTCACGAAATCATCAGGGGTGAAGATTCCCATGCGATGCCAGTCCTCCATGCTCACACAGTGGGAAAGCATGTTAAAGGCGTCGATCGGACTGTTCACAACCGGTGTCGCCGTCAGCAGCACAGGCCCGCGGCCGTTATTTTTTGCCATTAGGTAGGCGTTCTTAACCGCCATATCACGCGCAGACTGTGACACGCTTGGCACTGGCAAGTAGGCGAGCTGGGAAGCCTCACGGCCAGCGCTGTAGCTATTACGATAGTTATGACCTTCGTCGGCGATCACGCTATCAAAGTGCATGTCTTCAAAGTACGGGAAGTCATGTTCTTTTACGGTGCCGGTATCGGAATATTCAGTCAGAACACGGTCTTTTTTCTTCTGCTCGCGATAGGAATCAGTACCAATTTTCACGCGTCCGGCGTCTGCCTGAGCAAACAGTACGTCATGCGCATGGTCTCGGATAGTCTCGGGTCGCATAGGGATCGCCGCGTATTGCTCCTTGCTCATCACCACCAGACGATTATTGGAGTGCGGGATCTGGTTCATGCGTGCTTTGATGGTTGCCGAACTGGACAGCGTCAGGGCATCACGGGTTACCGGCGCACCGCCTGCATCAAGTTTCGGCTGGCCACTCTCATCGAGTACGGGAACCTGTCGCGCATTGCCAGCGTCATCGCGCTGCAGATCGAGCCCAATAAATAGGATGTTTGCGAACGCATCAGCGCTGTAAAACCCCTTGGCTTCGTGATACCAGTTTTCATAGACCGCTTTCGGCACTACGATCGCCGTGCGGGTACTCCGGCCGTTCTCAAAGTTATAGGCTTCCAGCGCCAGCGCCGTCGTGGTTTTACCCAAGCCAGTACCGAATCCCAGGATACCCCGGCCATCTTCAGACAGGCGGCGAACTTCCTGATTCTGGTAGCTGAACGGGACACGCTCCCCGCTGATACCCTTCAGACCCAGGCTTGACTCAGACTGTTCAAACGGGATGTAGGCGTTAAAGGCGTTGTTGTACTGTTCAACCAGGGAGTCGATTTCATCATGCTGGCGTATCCAGTTATTGAATTCTGTTTCCAGATCACGAATACGGGCAATATAACTTTCGCCGTTCACGCCGGCGGGCTTGCCGCCGTTGAGGTATTTTTCCAACTGCATCGAAAAACCATCAGCCGTGCTCTTACGGGCATAGGTTGGAGCAATACTGTTTGTCTCTTTGTCCTTTTTGAGCACTGTCCCGTAACGGTAACCGGCAAACACACCGTTCGCGCCGCGATACCCCTGTTCCGAAACAAGCGCGCCATTTTCCACCTCAATGGATTGCACGTAAGTTAGATCGTCATACCCGGCTTCATGGAGGAATTCCAGCACCAGCGATCTGTCAAACCAGCGGGAGTCCAGCGAGAAAGTAATATCGTCAACGCCTGTCCATTTGCGGCGCGCTTTAATTTGCTCCAGCTGGCGCAGATAGTTATTTTTCTGCGGGCCGTCAGCGATCACCCCAAGCACACCGTTCAGTTCCCCGCTGATAATGCCGATATCGCCGCTGGTGGCGCGATCCATTGGTATCAGGTCGCCGGATGGCGTCAGTGCGATGCCGTCGGTGTTGGCAAGAATATCCAGCAGGGCGTTGTCATCATCCGGCAATACCGCTGTGGATGCACTGCGGAACTCCTGCAGGCTGATCGGGACCAGGTCTATCTGGTTAAAGAGATGGCGGACAACCTGCTCATGGCTCGTCGAGTCGTATGCTGTGGCTCCCTCAACAGATAGCGTACCCTGCAGCAGATCGGACAACTGGCCATCGCTGGTGATGGAAGCGCGAAACTTCAGCCAGCCACCGCTGTTGTTGCCGGAAACTTTGCTGATCCGCCCCTGGTTAGGATTGCCAAAGGTTTTCAGTTCGCTTTCCACCAGTCGGGCCGTGCTCTGGCGCAAACTGTCGATATAGTCCGCCGGGTACTTATTGGCAATAGCATCCTGTAGAATCCCAATTTGATTCCCCAGTAATGCGCCACGGAATATGCGTTCCCGCTGTGCAACAGGCAGGCCACCAGCAAAATCCAAAGCCTTGCGCGCGGACTCGTCCGCAAGGTGCGGATAGTCCTGAACCAGCGCCTCTATGTGATCCCATTTACGGGCAAGAAGCGACTCAGGGTTATCAAGCACCACTTTCAGCTCTGACATATCGCTAATGCCGTACCGGGCTGGCTCAACCTTAACCGGCTGGCCAGATACATCCAGAACCCACTGGCCACCGTCAAGCACATACCACTGACCGTTAATGAGACGCTGTTCTCCTTCCGCGGCCTTCATGATCTGCGGCTCTGAGATATTCAGCATGTTCCAGTCAATGCGGCTATCGAATTTGTGGATCAGCTTTTCCTTCAGTGCTCCGAAGGTTATCTGGTCATTGCGGATAATCAGGCGCCCCTGGAAACCCTTTTCAGTCTCGCCGTAGACGAAGCGTTTCCCGTCTTGATCAAACCATTTTCCCAAGATGTACTCTGGCCAGAGCACATTCGCCGCGGTCAGCAACGGTTCATCAGCCTGCATGATCATGTCGGCCAGAGCTTCGGGATGCTTTTTCAGTACCCAGACATCTACCGCCGTCGATGTGCCATTTTCTTCGAATGTGCCGGACGGCAGGCGGTGCGCGCCGAGGAACTCAGCTTTACGGGAGACCTGCTCGCGCAGCTTCTTCATTCTCGAGCCACTGGTCATGCCATAAGGGACGATAATGCACGCGATTCCGCCCGGCTTGATTTTGTCCAGGAGGCGCAGGATGAAGTAACGGCCAATATCTTTTTCTTTGGTGTACGCCTTATCCAGGTTGATTGTATCTCCACGCGCATCGCCGAACGGCACGTTACCGATACAGTGGTCAAAACTGTTATCAGGCGTACCGGAGGCCAACATTTCGAAGGGAGCAACCTTCACGTTATCTTCGGGGTGTAGCAGCTGGTTAATTCGGCCTGATATTTGACTGATTTCCGCAGCAGTGATCAGCGTGCCCTTTGGCTTAGTCTCATTGAAAACACCAGCGCCGGCAGAAGGCTCCAGAGTGTTCCCGACGTCTGCACCATACAGCTTCATCAGATCCCACATGCCTTCAGCAACATGCTGTGGGGTGTAATATTCGTGGGTGGATCCGCCGATCCCACCCTCACCGGTATACCCGGCCAGCGTCTGCCGTTGCTCATCAGTGAGCTGCACTCCGTCCGACAACGTGTTAAGCAGTTCTAACGCCTTTTGATTAGCTTCTTTACGCGTGCGCTCAATTGAGACGCCCGCCACTTTTGTAACCCCGAAAGCGACCGGCTTACGGATGATGGCCAGCGAACGAATAAACCGGACAATATCGGAAACCGAATTGCACGCTTCGATCGTTTCGCTATATCTGCCTTTATCTCCAGGCATTATCACCTCCAAAGTGAACATTTGATAAATTGACATAGGATACTAACTAATATTTTATCAAAGGTGCATTTTGCGATGCCTAAATTTCCAATAGATAACATCCGCAAGGCGCTGGAAGCTGTGTTGCCTGGTAGCCGTTCCAATAAAGGGACGCCGCTGGCTCTCGGCCCAACCGGCAGCGGCGGGTATGGCGCGATTTATTCACGCTCAGGGCTACTGGGCAATGATGCGCCGGGAAAAGATTTAAACGATTCGATGGTAAGCGCCGGTCGAGAAATTCTGGATGAGGTAACGCTTCCGGAAACACGCCTTGAGCGCTATCCGTTCCTTGAGGAAATGGCGTCTTATCCTACTCTTGCGGCCGCACTGAACATTCATATTTCCTATGCGTTCGCTATCAATAAGAAAACCAATCTGACATTCAAACTGAAGCCAGTAAAAAACAGTGAGGATAAAGATTACCAGGTGGCAAAAACCGTCTGCAGCGAGCTAATGAACGACATTGGGCTGACTATAAATCAGGAGCTGCCGGGCTGGGCAACGCTGATGGCCATCTTTGGGGTCTGCTATATCCGTCCCTACACCACGCCCAAAAAAGGGATCACCGGCTTTGAGTGTAATTTTTACACCCTCCCCTATTTTGTTAAAGAGTATGAGGTGGGCGGACAACTGGTGGGCTTCACAGGCGACTACCTGAAGGACGAAAAGGGGGCGTTCGCGTTCGCCAAACCATGGGAAATGGTGCCAATGAGGACGCCGAACTGGCGGCCAAAGCGAAACCTTATGCCGATGTATACCGGTACCGAACAATTCAGCCTGCTATCCGACCCGACTACGCGCACGCCGGTCGAAACACAGAACTACGGCACCAGCATTTTTGAACAGGCTTTTGAGCCTTATACGAACCTGCGCAATGCGCTGCGTTCAGTAAAAGCCACGCGCTACAACGCCAGCAAAATCGACCGCCTGATTGGCCTGCAGACCAGCTCACTGGATCCGGCGCGGGCAGCTGAATACCAGCGCACTATTTCCCAACAGCTGAAGCGGTCAGCTGAAATGATGGAAAGGCGCGCGCGTGGCCACAACACTGCACCAACTGTTACAAACACTGTTCTTCCCATCATGGCCGACAGCAAAGGCATGATGCAAATCGACACCCAGACCATCCCGGTTGATATCACTGCGATCGAAGACGTGATGTTTCACATCAAGCAACTGGCCGCATCCGTCGGGCTGGATTACACGATGCTGGGCTTTGCTGACCAGATGTCTGGTGGGCTTGGTGAGGGAGGATTCCTGCGCACTTCGATCGCCGCCGGCATGATTTCCGGCTGGCTGCGTGGTGGGGCGACCGAAATGATTTACCGCATGTGCGATATCCATCTGGCCACCAAATACGGAAAGGTTTATCCGGCTGGCCAGCGCCCGTATGAAGTTGAATTTACGTCTACGGCATCGAGCATTGAGCTTGAAGAAAACGCTGCGATGGACAGCCGTGTGAACTACGCCAGCGTGTTCGTCACCATCATTGATGCCATTAGCAACAACGCAGGACTGGCAGGATCAGAAACGTTTAAGCAGCTGGTCATGGGCGACATCCTGAAGATTCCGGATGAGCGCCTTAATGCACTGGTTAAAGAGATTAAGAGCGCCGCCAGCAATCAGGGCAACAACATGATGGAAGGCGTTGAGCACAACGAGCAACTGACCGATAGCGAGCTGGTGGCATTGATCGCCTCCATGAGCCCGGAAGACGTTAAAAGCAGTTTCACCAAAGCACTGAGTTAATGAGGTTTATATGACGATTGAACGTAAGATCCTGAAGACACACACCGACCGTTTCGCCCTGTTTGACAAGGTGCGTAAAGGCAAACAGAACAACCGTAATTACATGCTGGAAGCTGTACGAGCGATGTTCAACAACCCGGAGACTCAGGAAGGCCTGCGTTTGGGTGAACTGTATGGCTACTACGGCCATTCCCGACGCCAGCTGGCTGGCAGCATGGAGTTACCGGAAACAGCTGTTGTGATGGTTGAGGGGAAACCCGTTGTCCTGGATAACATCCCGTCGAACCGCACTATCGAACTTTCCGTGGACGATAACGGTGTAGTAACCCACACAGAAGAAATTTTTGACACCCCCACGGGACGTATTGTTGCGAGCATGCTGGAATCCCGCGCTGGTGGCTGGTCATGGGTTACAACAGGCCGTGACTCCCCTGCGGTCTCTATTCCAAAAGCGTTTTACGGCTTCGACTATGTGACTATGCCTAACTTCATCAGTAAGGATCACCCTGCCGCAATGCATGAAAGTGCAGAATCCCGCACTACCGCCATGACTGAGGCGCTCGTCGGATCTGGCTTCGATAATGACTCTGCAGCGAATATTGTTAGTCACTACGACAAGCTGAGTCATCATGAAGTCATGATTGAGAGCGTCTTGCGCGTTGAGCAGTTGGAAACTGCCAGCCTTGAAGCCGCTGGTGAATTGTTGGCCAAAGAAACTCAACTGGCAGAGACCACCAGCATGCTGGAATCACTGAAGGCGGAGAAAGTGATGTACGAAAGCGCTGCCGATGCTCGCAAACAAAAGTTATTAGCGGCGCTGGATAAACTCCCGATTTTCACAAATTCGAGTCACAGCCAGGCGCTGGCCAACATGCAGACTGATGCTGACGTAGAGATTGTCACAGCATTGTTTGAGTCACTGGCACGCATTGATACGAGCACGCTCCCGATGGATGTAATGGCTGAATCAGTACACAAGACAGCAGTGCAACATCAGGCGCCTGACGCAAAGTCATACATCTCATTTAGTGATGAAACGCCTAACTTTGGTGCGTACTAGCTGTACAAACCCAGCCTGATAAATTAATCAGGCTGATCTTTTTAGTATCTTATGTATTGATCCTTTCCGCGATCCGCGTATAAACTCCCCCCGCATAAGTAAATACTGGATACCTGCTTTGTCTACAAGGCGTCTTCAGGCGCCTTCCCTTCTCAGGAAAATCGCAGTGGAAAATCAACACCGAATTATCAAAAACACCGTGAACTGAACCAAGCCGAAATTGACCTTATTAACGAAGAAAAAATCATGGAACAGCAGGTGCCGAATTTCATCTACCGTCTGAAAAACGTCAGTATCGAAGAGATATTAGAAATAGATGAGCGCTGGCTACAGATTGGCGCGACGGATATTGAGAATGGTTTTATGAGCGTTACGCGGTCTATCGCGAAGCCCGGAAAGTGAAAAAAGAAAAGGCCGCTGTGGCGGCGGCCCTAACAGGAAATACAATGTTTAATTCGTGTATGAATATACAGCACAAAGGCTCTTCGTTCAAGAAAAACGGTGAGTTGAGCAGCTACGGTTTACGTCAAGCCATTGAGTTAATAAGCAATGCCAACCTGTCGCGTGCAGCCAGGGTAATACTATCTCAGGTCTGCAAAGTCGCAGCAGCGACATCCGCATACAAAATCACGATGTCCCGCAAAACGATGGCCGAACTGTGTGGTACCACTGAAGCAACGATTCGTCGGAATATGGTTAAAGTCGTAGAAGCAGGCATCCTCACCAGTACCCTTGTGTTTGATAACTCCCCCAAGGGACGCGGTCAGATGCCGACTGAATACCAGTTCACGCGAGACTTCATTTCTGCAGCTATGAGTCTTTGCAAAACCCTGGATTCACGAGTTCGTGAAGCTATCGAAAAGGCCAAATCTGCCTTTGCCTGCACCCTGCACAGCATCCGGGATATTTTTTCTGGTGAGCCCACCCCCCGATCAAATTTACCTGCCGCCCCTGATCAGATTGTTCGGGAAATATTAGTATCTTTTGACGTTAAGAATTCAAAAGACAATTCAGCTCCCGCTGAAAAGGTTTCTGTCATTCAGAAGGTCAAAAGCTGGACCACAGCTAAAAGCGAGCGGGCTACTACCCAGGCGAATGATTATTCACGTAAACAAATGCGAGAGCGTGAGGAGAGGCAGGCAGAACGCCAGAGGCTCGAAAAGGCCGCCAGACGCCATGCATTCGTTTCCGGAAAACCAGCAACCAGCCGCACGACCAGTACCAGTTTCAATAGCGACCGATTCAGTGAAGCTAACCGACTGCACGATGAGGTTCTTCAAAATGCAGCAGAACGCACCACTGCAGCCAAGGCGCGCGGATTTAATCCGGCCAACGTTCTGGCGCGCCACTTCCCAAACAGAAAAACAAACTGAACAGGATAATCTCCATGACACAGCAAGCAGCAGATCAGCACCGGAAACCTCACGAGAAATTTAAGCCACGCACTGTTTCGTGCCCGCCTCAGGCTACCCACCAGAAGATCAAAGATTCATTCAGATCGCAGGGTACCTCTGCCACACGCAAAAAGAATCGCAGCCAGCGACGCCTGGTTCAGGAGTTGTTCCCTGCCCTGTTTGTTGGTAACTACCCGCTGCCGATGAAAAGCGGCATCAAAGACGACATGCTGAAGTCTATCGTACGCCGGGGTCTGGACGTATCAGAGGAGCGGCTCCAGGCGTCACTGCGCGCCTGCTGTGCCTCACTAGTTTACCGCACACGCCTTTTTATGATGCGATACCGCCGTAATATTGATGGCCAACCGGTAGAAGTGATCAGCCAGGATGACCGGAAGCACGCATGGCAGCAGCTGGTAGAATACCGCAAGCAGCACAAGCTTCCGTCCGCCTATCCATCATGGTTCACGGGAGCACGTAAAAAGGGACCCAATAAGGGCCGCAGTAAACCGCAACGCGGAATGAAGGTACAGAAGGGTTAACCATAATAAATGCAATAATCCGGGGTGGTGAGTAAAAACATCCCTTTGAGCAAGTGATATTTACTCATAACCCTTCAACTTCCCAGAACTGATTTACCTACGAATGGTTGTTCTCAGTGCTGGAGTTCAATATTGATGTCCGTTTTGTACTGTGAATTCAACGGGTCGATGCAATGCTATCCTTAATCAAGAGGAAATGGTCAGGACTAGTAGCTTGGACAATGCATCATGGGCTTGCGACATTATAGGGCATCTGCAAACGAGGCCACAATAAAATACGCACCCTACTGGTTCAATATTTCATAAGGTTTATACGAATATTGAATACCTGCCTGGCAGGTTAGATCAGGGAGTTACTATGGCGAAATGTAATATTTATAAATTCATACACTGACGAAAAATTGCCTAAAATAGCGGCAGGAAACTACCAGCACGAGAGCAAAAACACGCAAGATAACTATAAATACATGTTTTTAAACAGGCAGTTATCTAGTCTTGTAAAAATTTATTTTTGATTATACAAAGGACCTACCGTTTTTCTAAGGAACCTGTAGTAATGAACGATTCTTTGAATCATTATATTTTCTAGACGTTCATCAGTTGCGAGATTTATCTGGATGCAGGAATAAATTCTCATACAAAAGTCAGATAGTTTAAAGAGACTCCAATGATCTGCACCATTATGGATAATTGTTAATTAATAGATCAATCATGGTGCATATATTCTATTTCACCCTCTCATGAAAACCCATATAACAAATATGCCTATGAAACGTGTTGCCTTCTTTCTTTAAGCTGAGGTATTACTAAAACGTAAATTTAACTTATGAAATGTATGGAAGACACTATGGTGATAATAGCACCGTTAAGTACACGCCGGAGCGTAGCAGGGTGGGTCGCAATAACACTTTATTGTATTTTTACTTCACTTTCTGCAGTTTGGGTTTCGATGAGTTTTACCAAAATAAGTGGAGCCATGCTTACCTTTTTCACTCTTTTAATCGCTCAAATTGTTTTCCTAGCTATGAGCATTATAAGAAATGAAAATCCCCTTGCTTTTTTACTAAAAAATCGGTTGTCTGTTTTTTGGTTGAATGTCCTAACACTCACCAGTTGGCTATTTATGTTTATGGCGTTACAACGTATAGAAGCCTCAGTTGAGTCAGCCATCTATCAGGGATGGATTCCAGTGATTGTTATGATACTGGGCGTGATAGCTAATAAAAAATCATCCACACAGATCTTAGGTCCCATACTAATTGCAATTTCTGTCTTCCTCCTCGTAATTGTAAGATTGTACAGTGCCGAGAATACGATTAGCACCGGTGACATGCGTATCATTGAGGGGGTTATTCTAGCTTCAGTGGCTGGAGGGACGGGGGGAATATATGTTTATGTTTCGGCGCGATTGAAAAATCGGGAAGGTGCCACGACGGTAAATATATTAACAACGCGTTTTATTATCCTTCTGATGGTAACAGCCTGGCTGTCTAGGAATCAATTGATGAATTTAGTCACCACAGACTGGATATCGCTGATAAAACTTATATCGCTCTCATTACTGTTCGTTGTTATACCAATATTCTGTCTTCAACATGCGATTCTTGAACTCGGCGCAATGCGGGTTTCAATGCTCACGCCTCTAGTTCCAGCCATTGCTCTTGGAGCAGAATATATTGTTTCTCCTTGGCATTCCCCTTGGGTACCTGTGATGATTGGAGTGGTCAGCATTACCTTGATAATAAGTAATTTTCGCATGAATAAATCAGTCAAATGAAATTTAAATAAGGAGTTGCTATGACAGTAAGTAATATCAATGAAAGTTATAATCTTGTCGCTACCATTCGCAAAATGATTGATGACTCCGGAATAAATGAAAACAGCTTTTACAAAACTTTCCAGAAAGAAGCCCTACCTCTGGAAACGGTAAAAGAGATCTTCCAGCAATATTACTACTATATCAGAACATTCCCGCAAATTCTGTCGGGCCTCGCACCCCGGGTGGATGATGAACTTATTCGTCTTAAAATTTGCAGAACTGTGGTCTCAGAGCTAGGCGACGGAAAAGGCGATGCGCATTTTATCATGTTCGAGAAAGCACTCGCGGGTATTGGTGTTAAACTTGACGATTATAATAAAATCACTCATATGCAGGAGGCTGAGAATCTCGTAACCGATTTGAGGCGTCTCTTCCTCCAAGAGTCACCAACCTTTTCCCTTGGTGCGCATTACGTTATTGAGGAGTTTGGTTTTCCAATGATTGCTAATCTTTATGAAGGATTTAGGCTTTATAAAGGATGGGTGCATGAGGACTATAACTATTTTTATCTTCATATTCTCATTGAGTGTAACCATGTCGACTGGATACAGGATGCTATGCTTGCCGCTGCTACTGATGAAAAATCAAAGTCAGAAATACTTGAAGGGGCCAAGCAGGTTCTATTTTCTCTGAATAATTTCTGGCAGGGTTTGAATAACCTTGCCATAAAAAAAGCAGCCTAATGTAACTTCGAAAAAGTCGGCATAGAAATGTGCCGGCCTTTAATAGGTGATAATATGAAGGAAGACGTTTCGCCATGCTTGAATGTATTCCAACAAATGACCAACCTAGCCCTTGAAAAAGGATCCGTGAACCTTTCGCAGGGTATACCTGAAAACACTTTTGATGATTTCTGGAAAGCACAGATAACGGATTCACTAAACCAGACTTTGCAATATACCCGAACCGAAGGAATACACGAACTCAGACATGCTGTTAATTATTCCATTTATAAAGAATGTTTTGATGAAACTGTGATAACGTCAGGTTGCACGGAATCTATATTATGCTCTCTACATGCTTTTAAATGGATGGGATATAAAAACGTGATATGCTTTGAACCTTTTTATTCATACTATCCTGGCATGGCGCATATGGCCGGGCTTTCTTTCAACACCGTTGCAATGCATATGTCCTCCTCATTTGTTAGGCCAGACTGGGATGAGGTTCGACGTAAAGTATCCTCTGACTCAGTTTTACTGATTAACACCCCCCACAACCCAACAGGTTATGTCTTCAGCGATGAAGATTGGAAACGCCTGTCATCACTCCAGTCTACCACCGCCTGCGCAGTTGTTCTTGATGACGTTTATCGGGATTTTAATTTTACAACTATAACATCTCCCTACCGTATCTTCAAAAACAGCAGAATACTGATTGCGGGCTCTGTTTCTAAAAGTTTTGCTGCAACAGGGGCACGTATAGGGTGGTTGACAGGTGAGACGAAGGCCTTATCCCTTGCTAAAAAAGCCCATATTCATATGTCAAATTGTCAGCCAGCGCTTCTGCAGAACGCGGCTATAAACATTATCAGGTTGCTTAATGGTGCCCCTGTTGAAAAAAACAGGCGCAAGTATCATGCCCGCGCACTGAAGTTGACAGATGCTATGCGGATAGCAGGCTTTAATGTTATCAAACCAGATGGCGGGCATTTCATCATGGCATCTCACGAAAATATTCCAGGCCAAGGGGCCTTTGAAAAATCACTGTTCCTTACCTCTGAAATCCGTGTCACGCCGTTACCACTTCAGAATTTTTTTTCACAGTATGACGGCGCTTGGATGAGATTTTCTTTTGCAGTTACCGATGAAGCGCTGGATACAGCCTGTCATCGTCTTGTATCGTTGAACTTATGAGGATGACATGATGAGTACATTTATCATAATTGGCGGAGGACCTGCAGCAGCCATAGAAGCTGCACGCTTATCGGCCATGGGGAAAGATGTCACTATGATCAGTGAACAATATGGTGGCTGCATGGATATAATGGGTAACCGCCGGTTGCAGTCATATTGCAATGAGCTGGTTCTGAAAGATTCAGATAAGAAACTAGAAGATTACATGAAGGAACCTGCACTCACCCCGACCGGTTTAGAGTACGGTACCTATGTTAGAGATGTCATTGAAAGCTTACCAGTAAGAAAAATTTGTGGCAGAGTATCTTACTTCACTAGAGATCTTTCAGGTTTTCGCTGTCAAGTTATGGTGGGTGATGACCTTAAATACTACTATTCAGATAATCTGGTTCTTGCAACGGGAATTTCTTCAAAAACTACACCTGCAGTTTTTTCGCTAATTGACCCGATTGATTGCTTCAACGCATATAAAATGTTCATGGAGAACCCCTCCTCGATTACTACAAAATACCGTAATATAGTGATATTAGGAGGGGGTAATACGGCCTTTCAACTTGCTGATGCATCCGCCTCATTAGGTTTCAAAACCACAATTTTGGCCAGAAGCTATATTGGCTTGTTCCCACAAGAAACACAAGACCGTTTCGCCCTCAGAGCCCCTAGTCAAATTACGATAGAACGTATATGGAAAAGCCAGACTGATAAAAACATCACTCCACTTGGCTTTCATGTTTATTCTTCACTTTGTGCTGATAATAACTCCCTTACTGCTAATTTGCTTAAGGAAAATAACACTGATCATATTGCGTTATTATCTTATGAGAATGTAAATTGTCCAACAATAAAAGATGGGATTAAGTCAGTTACTTTTGAAAAATCCGATACACTTTTCATATCAGCCATCGGGACTACAGGGGTGATTCCTGAAAACAGCTTTATTCAAATCAACATTAACAGTAAAGGATATGTGGATAACACTGACGGAAAAACAGACATTAAAGGGTTGTATGTCGCCGGGATGATCGCAGGTGCAAAATCAATTAATACGATGAAATTAACGGAGTATGAATTATGAAGCATCAGGTTTTACTTGATGAATTTGTTTGTGAAATAAAAATTCAGGAATCTATTGAAATTGAATTAAATAAAGATGTCATTGCCGATCTTCTGTTTCGTTATAAGATGATTGTAATCAGAAGCTCAGATATGACTTTGCTGCGATACAGAATGTTTTTAAATAATCTCGGAAAACCACACTACCATGTTCTCCAGAATTTCAGTGTGGATGGGTGTCCCGACGTTATTAAAATATCAAATTTAATCAACGCCGATGGCGGAAATGAAGGAGTACTTGACGGTGGGACATACTGGCACTGTGACATGTCCTACAAATCAAATGTAGGCTTTATTACCTCTATGCTTTCAAAAAAGGAACCTTCTCATGGTGGGTTTACCCAGTTCATCGACATGTGTGATGCGCTGAACATGCTAAGAAAAAATGTGGTTTTATGTTCCAAGCTTGAAAAAGCCTGTGGTCTGCCGCTTGAAAAAATTCGTGTCAATCATGTTTTTGGAAACCGTCGGCAACTAGCAGATCCACAACAGCCTGGACAGAAATTAACAGCCCAACAGAAAGATGGACTCACTCCAGTGACCCATCAGCTTATATACAAACATCCGCTGACTGGGAAGGCATCGCTTTATGCAATTGCTGGGACAGCCTTTTCTCTGGTAGGGGTGCCTCCTGACCTTTCGCTAATACTTCTTAATGAACTTGAAGATTTCATTCTAGAGCATGCCCAATTTTATCAACATGAGTATTATGCCGGCGACCTTGTTCTATGGGACAACCTGCAAACTCTCCATCGTGGATATGGCATAACACCTAGCAATAACGCCAATGATTACCGCCTTTTGTATCGAATGAACATTTCTTACCATGAAACGGAGAATGCTTTATGAAAAAGATTGTAATATTACTTTCTCAGTCTTATCTACATTTTGCTTCAGAAAGTGTGCTGAATTACTTACATAATAATACGAGAATGGTTCTTATTATTCATAAATCTGAAGATGTGCATCCTCTGTTGAAAGGAAAAATTGATAAAGTGTACAGTGTTGATGGGCAACTGACTGAAAGCCTCCGGCCTGAGCTAAACTTCTCTCAGGTAGAAAAAATCATCAATGAAGAAATTCAAATAGCAGGTTCCTCACAGGAAATCAGTATCTTTTGCCAGCAGGAAGATAATGTTCTTACAGCAGCAAAGTTACGTGATATGTTAAATATACCCGGCGACAATCAAGAAACCGTCATTAAATTTCGCGATAAGATAGCCATGAAAAAGTGTGTCGCTGAGACCCTCCCTCATGCCATTCCAAAATATGAAAAGCTCGATTTAAATTCGCTCAATGATGATCCAGTTAGTTATTACGAGATGCTTGAAAAAAAACTGGGGAGCAAAATGCTTGTTAAACCTACCTCAGGTGCTGGCAGCTTTAATGTTATGATTATTAACACGCCAGATGACCTGAAAAAATGTCAGAATATGATATTAAATGATGAGCATACTTTTGCATATGAGATTGATGAATATATCAGCGGAACAATGTACCAATGCGATTCATTTATTCGTGATGGGAAAGTGCTTTTCTCCGGAATTCTCGAACTCGGATGTACTAACTTCGATTTTGTACAAGGAAAACCACTCTCTGTTTTTCCCGTAACAGAACAGCGTCTATATGATAAACTTTTCGATTACAATCAAACTGTTATTAACGCTCTGGGTTTTTCCTCCGGTTCTACTCACCATGAGTTATTCATAAACGATAGAACTCAAGAAATTATTTTCCTTGAAATTGCTGCGCGTGTTCCGGGCGGTCTTGGGGTTCCTTTCCATACAGCCAATAGTGACATCAATCTCATAGATGCTACACTGCTTCTCGCTGCGGACTCACAGGAAGTTGATAATATCCATCCGGATATACGTAACAATATGGTTTCAGCCCTACTTCCGGTAGGGCACGGTAAAGTTATTTCACTGAACGAACCGGAGATATCCAGCCACTACCATATTGACTGGTATATAAAAGTCGGTGAAGAAGTTAACTCGCGCTCTCTAATTGACACTGCCGGGATTCTTATTTTTAAAAATGAGGATAGCAATATTTTACGCCGTGATTTTGAAAAATTGCAGTTTTGGACTCCGGTAACGTGCGCCTGATTAAAAGGTGCATTTTTCTTTCACCTTCAATAATTATGTTGTTCCCATTACTGCTTAGCTCAGTGAGGGAACAACACTGTATGGGCCATTGTGTTCGTTTTTGGACTCTATCCAGGGGGATCGGCTTTGTTGATTAAATTGGATTTAGATAAAAATCCTTCCTGTCAATAACTTCCTCAGGAAATTCGTACACTTTCTGGCAGATTTGCCCACGCCGTTATGCTCAACGCACGTATCATTGCCATGGCTTTACCGACTTGCGTAACGTGAGATCTTTCCGTAAAGCTCTTTGATACAGTTAATCACCGTTTCTCCTACCGAATGCCGATTATAAGATGTGTGCCATTTCCAGTAAGCATTACTCTCCGTAAGGCATTGTTTCGCCACCGCCTGATTTTTGTTGGCATACGCCACCGGCCAGTAACCGACACGTATTCGCGGCGGATTCTCTTTTCTACACGCTGTTAGTCTATTCATGGTGAAGTAAGGCACTGGCCCTGTTTGTTAGTCTATTCATGGTGCCCACCTCGGGCACAGCTACCTTTCGGTCAAATCACCATCAAAAAAAACCTATTTACCATGTATAGACGAACGTCTACCATGAACAGACTAACGCTGACCATGCTTTGACTAACATTTCCATGAATCACCTAACAATACATCATTCCCCTGGCAGTAGCTCTGGCCGACGAGAGTGGATCAGGAAATACACGTCACCATCCTTCTTAACCTCTGAATAAGTCAGGTAGCCAATACGCTCAAGCTCCTTCATTGCATTACGCACGGCAAGGTTCTGAGCACTTTTGCTCGATGTGAGGTTTAAGCGTTCACGTAGCCGGTCAAGAGACACTTGAATAAAGCCATTCGGCATACTCTCAATGTAGACATACAAGGCCTGCGCTGATTCTTTGCGCGGTAGAGCCTGAATAGCTTTTAATTGTAAAAGAACTTTATGGTCAAAGGTATACAGCTCCCATAGGCGTGAATCACCTTCAAGAATTATTGTGTCTTCTTCAGTATCAAACTGCGCGCTATTTAGCAGGTGCGTGACGTAAGACTTAGTGCCACTCTTGTTTTTGAACGAAATTACTATGGAGGCAAGGCGTGTTAGTGAAAGGAAAAAGCGAGCTCTGGAGCGTTTATTGATATCATCGACCGCAATGCCCGTCAGCTTCGCAAATTCAGTAAACGGCATCTTTATCCGGTTCTTATCGACCCCATATTTTTCGAACTTGCTGAATGCCCTGATGGCCCCGATCCAAGTCTTAAAGTCCGTGCTCATATCGAGCCGACTTCCCCTAATAGTGATGTCTGTGTAACCTTCTGCAGCTGCAAGCTCCAGCTCCCTAAAATCTTCTGAAGCATCAATAGTTGCTATGCCGCGAACTGGCTTATTTTTTGCGGATGGCACAAAAACGCCAAGCCTCATCAAAGCTATGGGCTGAACCGTTTTATTAGCGCTGGGAATGAGTGAATAAGTTTTGCCATTTTCATCAACTTTATAAACCAAACCATCAACTATAGTTTTGATTTCGCTATCATTTTCCATGTAACGGTTCCATTGTGGATAATGTGGGCAATTCTTTACTCTGCCATGAATAGACTAACAATCTACCATGAATAGACTAATATTTGCCATGAATAGAATGATATTCACCATGAATAGACTGTCAAACGCCATGAATAGACTAACGCTGAGTGGCAATTTTAGGTTAAAAATCAGCATATTAAAGGCATGGTGATCTGTTAGGATCTGTTTGTGATCTCCTTAGGATCTATTATTAGGATCTATTCAGGGGATATGTGGATAACTTACAGCTGGAACAACGTGGGAGTTTTGGAAGGCCGCATATTTCAGCGGCATATAGTTGATTACCCTGTCAGCTTACCCCCAAAGTCCTGATAAGCCTTTAGTAGCCGATCTACTGAATGTTCGCGCTGGCCATATCCTGCCCCGGGTAAACTGGCCCAAATGTTGCTACAGTTCTCAATTGCGCTAGTGATCTTACCGACGTCGATATCTGCCAACGCTTTTTGCTCACGTAGCAGCTGCATACAAAGTTTATCCTGGCTCTCCGGACTAAAATCTACCAGCGCCAATTGCTTCTTGTACGCTGGCCAATAACGGTAAAGCTGCTGGTAAGCACCGGAAGCAGTTGAACGCTGCCCAGCCTTATTGAAAACTTTGCCCAAGCGGCCCCCAGCAAATGGATGATCGCTATAGTCGTTGAAAACTTCCGGCTTACCATCCATACCCGTCACAATGACGTCATAGCCACCGTTCGTAGTCAATGGGTGATTCAGGGTTCCTTCAGAAAAACGCAGCATCTTCATAAATGCAGTCAGATTGGTACTCATATGTATTCCACCTCAGATGTAACTTTCATTAGGATCAGCGGTGGGTAACAATTCTTAGGTTTCAAAAAGGACTCTTTGCGGGGTCCTTTATCTTTTGGATTTTATCCGAACTGCTCTCTCTTCCTTCAAAAATGCATTGCAGTACCAGCGCAGACTGCTTAATGTCATCCCCACAAAAACTACGATTCAAAACAGGGCATTAAGAGTGAAAAAAACTTTATTGGCTATTGTGGCCATCGCAATTTCGTTTGCAGCAAACGCACAGACAGCCAGCCAGCTCGTAAACGGACCTCAGCTTGAGGGGCACTCATCGAATAGCGTGAACGCGGCAATTATGATGACGGCATGCAAAGCGGGGCGTGAAGGAATTAACGGGCCAGCATTGGCTAAAGCAATTTACAGTCATTACCACTATTTAAATTGGTCTCAGGCTTCGTTTGACCAACTGATTGATGGAGGTTTTCAGTTCGCAGACGAAAACCCCAAATCTGACTGTGCGCAGATCGCGCTGAATCTTATCGACGCTGGTTGATATGAAACAGGCGGCTAATGCCGCCTGTCATCAGCACTGCTGCCCATCCTCAGAGCGCTCCGCCTCCTCATCCAGCAAAGCATCAAGATCGCTCTGCCAGTCATCGGGAATTCCGACTACCTCCACTGCAGACAGAGTCATCACACTGATAAACTCAGATGGCGGGCAAACATTATCAATGAGTGGGTAAATCCCCTGCCCTGTTCCCTCTGCTGTCAACGTCATCAGCCAAAACATGGCCTGTATATCTTTGAGGGAATAATCACCCGTCACTATGATTTCGCATGGTTCCAGGACTTCGTTGCCGCTGAACATCACGCTACCGGATTTTTCAGTGGTTTTTAGTTGAACGGTAATCACTATTCATGCACTCCCTTCAAAATCCCAGTGACAAACTCAATCAGCTCATCCCCATTTAGCAACGATGTCGCACCGCGACTATTAATGGCCAGATACTCAAAACCTGACGAAAACACTTCTGTGGCTACTGAGCTATGCACATCCTTGGAGCTGTTGGGGCCATAGATTTTGCCCACATATGGAGATGAGAAGTTATCAACGATCGCCACTTCTGAATCTGCATAGTTGTTAGTGTAAAAACGGTTAAGTGGCGCAATCGCCTGACGATTTCCACCGGCTCGCTCAGTGAGGAACGCCAACGCCAGCTTCAAATAGTCGGGGTTGGAATACTCGAAGTGATGGCCGACCTCATGCCAAAGCACAGCTTTACCACCGCGTGGGTTGAGGCTGATAGATTTTGTGCTCATTGAGGCGAAGGAACGGCCACGGTTGAGATCAATTGTTGTCAGTGTGCGGATCCGACCACCAGCCAGGCGGAAAACATCTTTCAGATCGCGGGTGAACTGGCCATCTTTGCCGGCTCGCAAATCGTACTCGGTCACCAGTGGTTTGCTGACTTTGATACCGGCTACCCACTGATCCGCCTGAGAATCGTCGATTGCTGATGCGTTCAGCATTTTACCGCGAAGCTCTTCTATGACGGGTTCTACTTTGGAAATTGGGTGTTGCATGAAGTCTTTTAGCCAGCTGGCGCCACCACTCGGCCCTGAGTTGATAAAGTTCTGACATCCGTCCTTCCGCGCCGGGTTGCCAAACCCTAACCGGCCGTTAATGAGTGCCTGCTTCACTTTGTCGGCTTCTGCCCCGAAGAAGGTGCGAATATTCAGCCACTCCAGCGAATCCTTGTTTTGCTGATCGAGCATGCTGTCCGCCAAGTCTTTCGCCGCGGAAATCATTGCGTCAGCTGGCTGACTGAGGCTTGTCAGTACGGATGCGCCTGCAGCTTTTACGTCACGAAAAAATTTATCGGCTTCGTCCTGCTGGATGGTTGTCGGGAAAGGTTTTTCAGTGCTGAGGTTCAGCATCGCGAAAATATTGCCAATCTGGCCACCCAGCAGATCAAGAAACCGATGATAGAGGATCTGGAATGCGCCGCCCTTGAGCCTTCCGTCACTTTCCTGTAACGGGCTGATGATGCTACGCAGAGTCAGGGCTGCAGCATCTTTTTGTTCCGCCGTAGTAGACTCATTCCAGCTTTTTAGCGCACCCCGGAGCCGGAACACATCCCCGGAGACAAAGCAGAATTTCCACACTTTGGGATCTGACAGGTATAGGGAGCTGATCCCCAGTGCGTCAGCAGCGGGACGCGCGAACTGGATGAACATGACCGCATGGCCAGCAAACATTGTTTCCTTGGCTGACTTCAACGTTTTGCCCATCAGTGCCGTCGTCATCTTGGTGAACGCGTTAATGTCCTGTTCGCCAGGGGATTCCTGCTGCAGCAGCGTGGCGAATTTTTTCAGGATGAAGTTTTCATCAGCACCCGGCGCACCTTCACCCCAGAATGCATCGATCGCCTCTGCGATCTCCTTTGGCGATTTGCAAACGCCGATAATGCTTAGAGTAATCTTGTCGGTTTTCGGGGTTTTGAGGGTCGTTTTAAGCATTTTTTCATCTCAACGTACGCCCGCACCATCTGATGCGGGCCGTAATCGCTATCAGGCGGCCTGTGTGGCTCTCTGATTCATCCAGGTGACAGCGCCAGCCTTTACGTCGTCTAACGTCAGGAAAACGTCCACGAACGCGTCCAGCTCGTTCAATGTTGAGATAAAATCGCCATCAGATTGCTTGCTGAAGTCTCCGGCAAGGAATTTGGTGACAATCTCAGGTGCTGGCTGGTCTTCGTCCGGCACTTCTGCGGGCTTCTCAGGGTCAGCTGGCGGCGGCGTGTCGGCAGCTTTACCAGCATCGCTATAACCCAGCTTCACCAGCACGCTATCTACCTGATCGCTGATATCCAGGAGGTCGAGCCCTTTGGCGGTTTTGGCCAGTTCCAGCAAGCCGTCCAGCTCATCGTTCAGATCGAGACGTTGTAAGGCGGAAAGGGTCATGCTGCCCCCCCGCGCGCGACGGCCGCCAGAATATCGGAAAGGTGCTGTGCAGCAGCATTAACCAAATCTTCATTTTCATCATAAGCACCGGCATCATTCAGGGTTGTGATTGCCTCGCGTACACTGCCTCGCGCGTTGCGGATCTCTACCATGTCTGCGGTCTGCAACTTGGCAATCTGTTTCAGATAGTCGATAGCTTTCTGTGCTGCAGTGTCCGCCTCAGGCTTGGCTTCCGGTTCGTCGGCAGGCTTGTTCAAAGGTGTTTCTCCGCTAGTGATTGATGGCGTAATAGATTGCTTTGCCCATTCTGCTTTCAGCTCTTTCCAGTCCTGCATGAAAGTGGCCTTCTCGCCGCGTGCCATACCGTAGTAAACAGCTATATCCCCTTCTCTTCCCCCCTCTTCCTCTACGCCGCCATTGCTGTAGTCTTTGTCCAGAGTCTTTTCTGCAAAGTTGATAAATGTCTTTGGCCCCTCGATGCACATCATGATGTCGCCGCGGCTGATTTCTGCGCCGTCTTTCCTCACCTCGTAGGCTTTGGCAATCAGCTTGCTTGCCGTTGGAGGCGTAGTGTTATCATCAGCAGGCGGTGCAGCGTCCGGTACTGGATCAGCGCTCGGAAGCGTTGGCTTAATGTCTTCGAAGGTCTCACCGGATAACGGGATTGATGAAATGTCTAAGCCCTTGCCCTGGATCAGCTCAAGGTCACCCTGTTCAGCTCCATATTTCAGTGAGATGTGAGCTTTATAGTCAGGGAAAGAGTGTTGGCCGCCCGCGGCGCTGAGTTCATCAAATCGCTTCTGAAGGTCAGGGCTGTCCAGAAGCGCAACCAGCGCTTGCTTAGGTGATTCTCCGATAATTTCATACCGGCCGCTGATTTTTGCCTGATAGACCCGGTCCGGTTCAGGCTGTGCGTTAACAGCGCTGTTTTTGGAGTACATCAGCGTCACATGCAGCTTGCTTGGATCAATCCCGCCCATGATCCCCAGGGTGCTTACTTGTTTTGCAATCTTCGCAGCGACATCCGGGGACGGCTTCACGCTTACATAGCCGTTACTGCCATCTGTTGCGTCGCCAGCTGGTGGCACAGGATCTGCCGGAGGCGTGACGGTCGGCACAGCTGCTGGTGTGAACTTAGCTGCGCCCTGTGTCGTCAAAATGTCGTCGTCTTTGCGGAGTACGTAAATGTACTGGAGGCCGGAGATTTTGAAACGCTGCATACCGAAACCTGCAGCTAAAGCCGCCTTAACCATCTGATAACGCGACTCTGCAAACTCCGGATTACTGGAGGCAAACTGACCATCAATCTTGAACTTGGCCGATGCGACGATGTCACTCAGCGTTGATTGGGTGTACCAGATAGGGTTATCGCCAGCCGTTGCACTTTTGGCAATGGTCGGCATTATGGCGGCGGTCTGAATGCTGCTCAGTGGCACTGTGTCGCCGTTATCAGAAACAGAAGGCGTTACCGTGTCAGTTGGTGGAGTATCCGCTGGTGGTTGCGTTGGATTATCTTTCTTCACCTGCTTGAATAGGTCAATGAACTGCAAGGAGGCTTTGCTACCGTAATTTTGTCGAACGCCCTGAAATCCACCAGCATCTTTCATGCTTTGCGGTAAATCAGCAGCCTTAGGGGCTTCATCCGCAAGATAGTCCAGATAGAAGGCGTTTTCATTGCCAGCATAAGCCTTAATCAACGGCACAAGGTCATTGAGCAATTCGGTAATGCTGGAGGCTGTTTGGGCTTTCTGGAAGTCCACCAGTTCGTATTGTGCAACGTCACCCGCATCTAGCGGAGCGGCATATGCTACAGCGCCATTACGATACATAGATGGATCGAAATTCTTCGCCTTAACAAGCGGGATAGCGGCGGCTTCCCCAACAGTTGCCGTAACAACTGGCTTCGGTTCCTGTGGCAGTGCACCTGGACCCGCCGGCCGTGCGCGTAAGCCATACCAGTAAAGCGTGCGTGGGTCTGGGTCATCGCTCGGCGCAGGAATAGTATTACGGGCCTTAAGTGCCGGGATGTTGTCCAGGTCAGAAAGCTGCCCTTTGTACATAATCAGGTCTTTCAGATCGGAAACGCTGACATCATCCAATTTGCTGGCCAGCGCCACGAGGTCAGCCGTCGAGATGTTGGAATTGTATGCCCAGTTGGCCACAAAAGTGTCTTTGTAGCCGCTTTTCGTAGTAATGATTTCCAGGGCGCCGGCGCGCGCATTGCGGTCGGATACTTGCGTCGCTGCCGCGTCGTCTTTTTTCTTCTGAGCCGCCGTTAGCTGCGCCTGCAGCTCTTCATTTAATGCTTCCTGCTGGTCTGCCTGATAACTCAAGTCAGATAAGCGGGCAGCATTGAATTTAATCGTGCTCTTCAGATCGTCACCCTGCGAAACCTGATCGGCCTGCTGTTCTTCCAGCTTGTCACCCTCAGCCTGCATATTTGCGATCTCGGCTTTAACTGCTTTTTGCTTTGCCTGAGCGTGCTGGAATTTCACGGTGTTTCGCTCAATCAGGTTTGAAAGTGCAGTTGTAACCTGTTTTAGTGAAATATCACGGCCGTTGGCTGGTGATACGACATGAGTAACGTCTTTCTTGTTCAGGATGAATTGAAAGGCCACCAGCGTATCTGCAGAGGTAATGGTGCCCGCATTGCCCGTAGGGCTGTGGAACACCAGGGTAACAGTCTGGCCATCAGATAGAGGGATGATCGCCGGCATAACCGCCAGCCCCTGCACCTTGCGGACGCGGCCGATATTCGCACCACCAATCGACTGACTGCTATCGTCTGCTGAGCCTGTAGTGTCGTTGCCCGCCGTGATGCCAGTGCCATTAAGGCTGGTGTTTAGCGCACGGATGAATGCGCGCATTGTACCAGCCAGTCGCCCGCGAGTACTGGTCACCGCTTCGAACATTGCCGCATTGATTTCCGGCAGCAGCGGGGCGTCATAAAAATAGGTCGATTCCACGTCGGCCATGTTTACCGGTTCAAGAAGGAAGTCAGCATCTTTACCGCGGCGCAGCTCTTCCATTATCTTGTCGCTAATATTGATAAGGGGCAGGTCTTGGCGGTTCTGCAGTACCAGGGCCGTTTGTAACCGGATATCACGCAGCATCTTGTTCCTCCAGTGCTTTGATTTGTTCGTTCAGCTGTTTAGTAGTGGCCTGCGCAATTACAAGGCGGGTCTGTGCCGCGTTGATGTTCTGTTCAATAGAAGTCAGTTGCATCTTGCTTTTATCGTTCATAGCGCCCAACTCCTGCACGCTGGCCGCCAGAGTATCGCGGCGATCTCGGGCCTCTTTAAGGCGCTGGATGTTCGATTTAACTGCGGTTTTGGTATCAGAGGTATCAATAACCCTCTTCGCCTTTTTGGCCAGGCCATCAGTAAATTTGCGGGAGTTTTGCTTAACGGCTGTAGACAGCGAACCGGCCACTTTGGCGATTGTGTCAGCCTGTTGAATGGGAATGGTCTTGCCGTTCAATTTGAAACCAACAAGGTCACCGGAGCTATTAATCTGAACCGTCACCTGCTGCTGATCTTGAAAGCGTAGAACGGCGATCTTCACTCCTACACCGTCTTTTTGAGTGGTTCTGTTGCTGGCGGCCACATCTTCAACAATCAGACCCTGTTTGGTGAATGCGTCGATCAGGGGTTTTAACCCTTTAGCATTAACTTGTGCGAAATCCAGCTGGGCATATTTCTGACCATTGCTGGACTGCAGACTGTGTGGGTTAGGCATTTTGGGTGTCTCGCTTCATTTGCACGTCGAATTCTTTCTCCACAACCAACTGCAGAGGGAAAATGCGATACAGAGGGTTAAGGAACGAATCACCGTGAACCACCTTCACGCGAACAATCCAGATGCCATCTGGGGTAACTTTGGTGGCGGGAATATCGAGATATTCACAGTTCTCCCCGGTGCGGGAGTGCTCTAAAGTCCTGCGACCACCGGCGATAACCGTGGTTGGAAACCGCTTATCGCGAAGGGTGTATTCAACAGTCGCACCCTTGAGGCGGTTAAATTTAACGTTGAAGAAGAAGGGGATCCTCAGATGGCCGTTTTCAACCTTGTGATCGCCGACACGCAATTTTGTGATGTCTGATCGCTTCATTAAGAAGCGGTCACTAATCATGTAAGCAACTGCAGCTGTTACCAGAATTCCGCCTATCATTTGCCCCCCTTGGAAAAGAGCTGTAGTAAAACTTTGCCAATCGCGTCTGAGTTAATTCGCTTGGCTATGTGGACGACTTCGTTTCCGTTATTGCTGGAAAGAAGAACGGAAAAATAAATGATCGATTCGTCAAAATGTTGATGCCGCCCAACGTAATAGGCCATCAACCCCGCAGTAACAGCGATAGAAGACTCTGTAAAAAAATCCAAAACAGTTCCTTTAATCCTGCCTTCCCTTATGCCCTGAAGGTAAACACCAATGCCACTCAGCAGAGAAAGGACTACGGCGACGGCGATCGGTATTAGTTCGCTGGAGATCAGCACCTTTAACCCCTGTTGGTTGCGTCGTTGCAAGCGATTCTATGGAATGTTGCATCTGTCATATGAATGAATGCATTTATCCATAGATGAAGGAGCTCCTTTGAAGAAGAGATTGTCAGGGGATGTCCAGGTTGGGGTTATTAAGCTGAATATGCTATTGGGTTACTGGAGTGGAAAGGTCAGGCAGGGCTATGTTAAAACTAGTTAAGACTTTGATTAATAAGTTTTTTATAAATATTGTCATTTTCGGAAAGCCCGCCTTAGGCGGGCTTGGTGCCGTTTTATAAATCAGGATGATCCCTGCTCAGGTAAAACTGGCCAGTTTATGTCTGGCGCACCTGAAGTATCAACTGCGACTAACGCATCAATGTAGTCTAGGACCGCATTGAGATAATTAGATTCTGATGTGGTAAGAGTACGACCAGCTAATAGTTTCGTCTGAAGCAAACTTATTGAGCTTTCCGCATTCGTCTGTAATGAATCTTTTTGTTTTTCCGCTTTAGCCACTTCAGCAGCATGCTGCGCTGTCGTATCGGTAGTCCAGGCACTGCCCGTCCATGTGTCATAAGCTGTCGCCGGTGCTAATGGCGTTATATTTTCTGGGTAATCGCCTAAGTTTGTAAAAATTGAAGCTTCTCCAGTCGAGGTTGAATATACAGTTTCACCGCGATGATCAGCTATGATATTCCACGTATTGTTATTATAAACAGTAACATAGCCTTCAATGGTTGATGGTGGGGCAATGCTACAGGCATAAGCTGGAATTCCTACCCCCTTCATTAAATACTCGTCAGAATTGCCTGTGTATTCGCCTGTTACAGAATCAAAATTGTAGACGGTAAGCGTTCCTGAAGATTCGGCCAAGCCGCTTGAATCGAGATAGATTAGTGCCATTATGCTGCTCTTATAATGTAGTTAAAGGCAATATTTCGCGGGCGCATGGTGATCCACAACCCGTACGGATTAGTAAATCCTGTTGGTAACTGCGTACCTGACATACTGTTATCGGTAAGAACACTGCTAAAGGTGCCCCCGTTCGGCGCTTTCGCGTTAGTCGGATACGAAGTGGTTGTTGAGTCAGCATCAGAAAACGACGTACCGACCGTTGCATTTGTAGTCGTAGAGTCAACGCCAAAATAGTCTATTGCTCCGGTGCGAACAGCTGTTGCGTATTGGCTGGATAAAATTACCCGCGCGGAATCAGCCCCGCGCCCATCATCCCAGCCTCGAATAAACTCGCCGCGTAGGTCGGGTAGCTTCAGCGATGGATACACTTTTGCCAGTAGCGGATAAGTCGTGGCGCTGAATGATGCCCCATTACACTTTAACCATCCATCCGGAGCAGTTGCTGCCGGGTAAGGCATCGGTACGCCAACTGGTACGGCGGAACCATCACCCAGACCCAATGCAGTAAGCGCTTTAGCTACCAGACCCGCGTCTTTGATCTCTGACAATGCATTCGCAATCTGCAGATATTGCGAATGCGGATTTTCTGCTCCGATGTGCTCTGCAAGTTGGGTCTCAGTTTCCTCTTTTGCTGCATTCAGGGTTTTTTTAAGACCTAAAAGGTTCGCTGCTACTTGTTCGCTATCACTGTCCGTATCACTTCCCAGTGAAACGCCGAGCGCCACAGCAACACGATTTGAAGTATTGATCATGTCAGCAGTCAGCTGCGTTGTGCCGGCCGGAACGGTAACAGTGCATAGCTCAACTTGATTCTGACTCAAGGCGGTACCGCTAACCAGCAGCTTAATTTGCGCGGCCGAAACGGAAGAGCTGGAGTTGACCTGGTAAGTCTCTTGCCCGATTGAGTAAGAAGCTTCCAGGACAACCACAGTCGTTGTGCCAGCAGTCATTGCTATCGTGACGTCAGCCTGTTGTCGAGCGGTCAGCTGATAATAGGCGTCGATATCAAAAGATACGGTGCCGCCCTCGGTGCCGGACGCGATAACGAGGTTTAGCCCCTCCCCTACTTCCGGGATAAAACCTTGGTAAATCCCAGCAGTGAGAATGCCGCGCAATTTTCGGTTTATGGCAGCGGAGCTGTATGGCTCGCGATACTGCACGTCCGTAATCAGCGCCAGCGTTTCCGGTGCAGGAAACGACTTGGCTGTAACTACAACTGCTTCAGTCATTAGGCCACCGTTGTGTTGATGTTAGAAACGGCTACAAACGTTTTCCCCTGATACAGCGAATCCTCCTGTACGCAGAGGACCATGCAGGCAAGGCCCGCAGTATCTGTAACCACCAGCGTGTTGAACGGATAAGAGGTGTTTGCGTCCAGGCCGGACGAGTCCAGCTCAGCGCGGAGGGTAATAACGCCGTCGGCGTAGGAGAGTGTCAGATCAGACGTAGCAAACTGCGTGGTCAGATCGGATAGGGCAAACTTCGTCGGGATGTCGGCTATGTCATATGTGCCGGAGCTGTTTTGGGTGACCAGTGAGGAAGAGCCGAATACTGCGCTCTTCAGCTCAAAGCGATCACCCATCCCGATCGACGATTCAGCACGCCGCTGGTAGTAGTAATCCAGTAGCTGCGTCTTCGAAAGACTGGTGGAAACGGTATTCGTCATGATGTCGTATCGTCCTCGTAGTCAACTGACGTGTCGTGCGGGGTGTTATCGAATCGGGTCAGAAAGGCAGAGCCGGAATCACCTGCCGGTGTGGCAGTGCTGGTAATGCCGTACTGAACCGTCTCAACGCTCACGCTATCCGCTTGTTCAGAGGCGATCTTACCGAAACTAACATCTGCCTCAGTGCCCTCTACGCTGGATTTATCTGTGGCATCGTTGAAGGCGTGATAAACGTCCACTTTGTCGTTGAAATCCGGGTAATAGAACTGGTCGAGAACCGCCCCATCATTGAGGATGTCGTCATGGCGCATCAGCCCGCGAACCTCTGCTGGCGCTGGAGCGGCAAAGGTAGGTGCCTGTTCGCTGGCGATGGAAACCAGCCTAGCCACGTCGGCATTTTCCCTGCCCGTATAGGTACCGACGCTGGCCACTGAGATCAGTGAAGTAGTGTCGGCATGCTCCTGGATAGTGAACGTGGCCATCAGCTGCATGCCATCAAAAACGATATGCAGTGGCAGCAACGGCTCAACCACCTGTTTAAACTTCGTCAGAGCCTCCTCGGTGAGCTGTGAGGAGGTTTTGATGTCATTGCCTGTTTCGGACTCAATGAGCTTCATTAAATCCGTTAGAGGGATGCTGATAACGCCTCGCGAGGTTAGGAAAAGCTCACCAAAGGCATCGCCGACCGCTGTAAGGTTGTTTTCTGCGATCAAGCGAGATCCATACGGGTAAGTCGTGGTGTCTACTGGCGCATAAAGTGGCTCCCAGGTGATTGGAATCCCGTTAAACTCGCGATAAAACGTTTGGGTAATTGGTCGCGAAGTACCTTTGAAGTGGATTTCATCAAGGCGTTGCTGCAGTAGCATGGGCTTACTGGAGGCATCACTTGAACGAATAGTGAAGAACTGCCCCATTTCTTCAATGCGCGTATCCAGATCGTCATTATCCATAGTGAAAAACGACTTACGGTTAGTAATTCGGGTTAGATACGGCTCAACCACTGCGGTAAACAGGTTTTGCATGATGTCGGCCAGCCCGGCCTGCATCACTGAATTCTGCTTTGAAGGGGTTAGGCGACTTTTGAACCAGCCATTAGATAAGGTCACTTTTTACCCCTTATTCGAAATAGCTGATGTTAAACGTTGAACCGTCCACATCGAGGTAAACAAAATCGTTGTAGCCATTCGATTCTTCCATGCCGCTGTAAGTCAGCTTGAAGTCTTCAAAGTAGCTCAGCCCGTCAATGAATGACCAAATATCTTTCACCTTAATCAGCTGGTAATCACCAGTGCCTTTAGGGTCAAAGTATGATGAATCTTTACCGAATCGGGCCTTGAGATCGGCCTTGAGATCAGCCTCAACGACAGACGTTGTCTGGCTCGCTGAAATCTCGCCTGTGAGCGTCAGCGTGAAAGGCAGCTCATTGGCCGTCACGATGGAGTAACTTTTATTCAGCGGGTTAGGTACTGATTCCAGGGCGGAAAGGAATAGCGCCTTCAATTCCTCCTGGGTCTTGTTCGGGTACCAGCCACAAATGAAAATCTTGTTGATATTGGATAATTTCTTAGCCCCATCAATGATCTCCTGCTCCCCTTCACCCCATGCTGTCAGCCAAGTTGTCGCTGGGACGTTCTGCTTAAGGTAAAACGTGTAGTCTTCAGCCCATACCACCTGGTTGTCATACGAAAGAAAATACTGGGCACGGTTACGCGTGGTTTCAGTCGACTCATTGTCGGCGCCACCGGTGATTGAGGTATCTGATTTAATGATCATTGAATCCGCCAGCGGCGCGGAGTCATCTGATGGGGTGAGCGTCTGGTCTGCCAGTAGCGTGACGTCGCCGCTGCTGCACCAAACTTTGAGGGTGATAGTGGAGCCTGTCGGCGGGATCATACCAATGGTACCATCGCCGAAACGCACGCCCAGCTGTTCTGTAGGCTTATAAAACTCCACGTACACCGTACTGGTGTTAGTTGCCAGTCGGAACATGTTGCTTTTGGTCCAGGTAGTGGTTACCCCGTCAAATGTCACCAGCACATCGATTTTGTAGCAAACGTCCGTAAGAGCACGGGAAAGCATGATCTCAAGGAACTCAGTGGCCGTTCCCACGGTCATTGTGACTTCCACGATCTCCATTTGACTGATACCGACGGTAGCAGTGCTGTTCGCCGCTACAGTTACGACGTCATCAGTCAGATAGGGATACTGGTCATCAGAAAGCAGTGACGTGTATTGCGGCACTGACAGCTTCTCGTTCGTCGTATTAGTGATGATTGCCTCACCGGTTGAAGGCGTCACACGGGAGCCCACATAAGCGCGGTCTTCAGCTGCCGCCAGGATGCTCGCGCGCTTTGTCGCTGTTGAGATAAACCCCTCAGCAAGTGCGCTGTCGGCATACTGCTGGCACCGGTAAACCATCTGGCCGATGAACGTCACCAGCATGGTAATGAACTGCGAACCGGCAAACTGAGACCAGTAGCTGTTAGCAGCAAGAAGCGCGTTAAATTTGGTTCTGATTTCGGACAGGCTCAGGATTGCCATTACTTTTTAACCTCTTCATTAATTGTACCTTCCGGCAGCTTTATCGTGAGCTGAGCGAAATCGATCTCTCTTTCTGAATAATCGATCCCGGTAATTTTCAGCTCAGGCAGATCTTCGGACAGCTTTTGTAGCAGGCGGCTTTCTATTGATACCTGGACATGTGCTTGCTCCGTGGGCTCATGCTTAAACTGCCCCAAGATATTCCCCCAGCCAGGAAGGCCGTAAATGCTGCCTACCGGCGTATCCAGCCATTCGCGCAACATTGCCCCTTTGGATTCCAATTCACTGCTGTACTCTTTGAGGCCGTTAGTGCCAAGGGTCATCAGGTAATCAATTTCTTTCATGTTTCGTCTCAGTCATTAGCAACGCTGGTCATCAACGGATCGTTGATTGCCAGAGGGCTGGAACTTCGCGGCGCGGGCTGCGGAGAGTTTGCCTTCGGTGATGCATCACCGTTCTTGTCTGCGGTGTCTTTAGTGTTTCCTTTGATTTCCTCCAGTGCCTTAATCATTTTGTCGAACTGTGCCTTCACCTCTTTCGGGAATGTCTGTTCACTGGTCACGCGCACTGCAGGCTGAACATGACTTCCAGCCATATCCGTTACTGCGGGCAGCTTTGAGGGGATGGCCATCGTTGGCGTGGCCACAGAGGTCTGATGCCTCAGACCTTCGGCGCTGGACACTTTGTTACCCAAGGAGGTTGATTGCCCTATAGGAAGTTTTGCATTGGCAAAACTAATGCCTTCTGAAGGCGTGCGCGGTGCATGAGATATCGGGCCATCAGCTGAGGCCGTTGTTGCACCTGTGCGGCCTATTTGATGGCGTAGGCCTTCAGCGTTGGCTAACTTCTCGCCCAAGGATGTACTGCTACCAAAAGGCAGTGTTGCAGCCCGATATGAGATGCCGTTTTGAGTAGTCCTGGAAGCCGACGCGGAAGCTTTGACTGGCGCGGGCTGATCCGGCGCAACAGGTTTGCCGCTTTGCGTCGCAATACCGGAGAATTGCGCGCTGGAATCAACCGATGTCAGGCCCAGCTTCTGCCGCTTCTGGTTAACGATCGCCAACGTGGAATCGTTAAACTGTCCGACCCACTGCCCCTTACCGCCGTCGCCTTGTTGATACTTGCCCAGTCCTTTCTGGATAAAAGCGTCCGTTACGGTTGGGTTGCCGCCTTCCACAGTGCTGATAGCGCGCATGACCTTAGTCATTACAGCCGGATCCTGCAGGTTTAGCTTATCGTTGACGCCCACACCAAGCTGTTTTGACAGCGTGGCCATGTATGCCTTGGTATTGTTTTCGCTTTCGGGAGCAAATTTAGGGATAATCTGGCCAACGCTCTGCAGCTTCTGGTACCCAACGGCTTTGGACGTGCCGTTGTAGTAGCTCATCAGCTGATCACCCAACGCCCGAAACCCTTCTTCGGGTGTGTCAAAGCGCGCGAAACGGCGTTCCCCTTTTGCGTTAGCGTTTTCAAGACGTGCGCCCTTCTGGCCAACATATTGCAGATTGCCGAAATTGTTATTTCGAAAGTTGCGGTTATTGCTGTTGCTGCCCCCGATATTGAGATCGGAGGCCACCGCATCTGTGCTCGGTTCAGTAATGCGGGCGTAAAGCCGCTTACCTGAATCCGCAACATTGCCAGCTGCACTTGCCACTGATTTAGATGCACTTGAAAACAGTTCTTCCAGTTTGTCCATTGTGGACTTGGTGCCATCTTTGACAGCCACTACAACGCTGTCGCCACTCTTCTCAGTAGCTTTTGCCGTTTCGCTATCTTTTGACTTTGTCAGCCCCAGGAAACTCACCGCACTGCCTACAGCCTGTTTAGCGTTAGATACCTTGCTGTCGATTCCTTTGGCGATATCGTCAGTGGTGAAATCCAGTGATTTCGCTACATTGTTGAAGCCCAGCTTTGATGCGCCAGCCGATAAGAGCCGGGATCCGCCTGATACCAGACCGCCCATATCCAGTACATTAGCCGTGGCATACTCAGCTTTCTGTCGCCTTGTTGCTTTCTGGCTCTCGTCAAGATTGAAAGCGGACGCCTGCCCTTCCTTGTCCCGCCAGCCCATTAAGGCGTCAATACTCCCGCCGATCACCTGACCGATTACAGGAATGGCCCGCAGCGACGCCCCCAGCGCTGCTTTAGTGGCGACTTTCACTCCGACCTTCTCAGCACCTTTTGTAGTTACCTCCTCGGTCCCTTTTGCACCAACTTTCGCGACGGCGCTTTCCGCCTCTTTGCTTACACCTTTTTCGGAGGCTTTTATTACAGGCTTTCCCTCATCGCTTGATACAACTTCTGTAGCGTCCCCTACAGCGGCAGCACCCCCGCCAGCAATGATGGTTTTCTTGCCAATGCGCTTTAGCAGTCCCTTTTTGCCGGCCCTGCGGATCGCTTTGTTGCGCTCCTTACGCGTTGGTTTTCGCTTTTTCCCATCAGGACTACCCGCACGCGGCACATCGCAGCCGCAATCATCGCCAAGGATTCGGCCCCTTGGTTTCTGCACTCCACCGCGGAGGCGTTCCGCAAGCTTTCGCGCCCCTAGTCCAGCCAGAATGCTGGAGGCAATTTTTTTACCGAATTTGCCCAATGCGGCGGTGCCCAGCAGCCCCCACATACCGTTGCTTTTCTTGCCGCCGTGCTCTTTGATTAGCTCATCAAGCTTATCAGCAATGATCTTATCGCCTTCCCTGGTGGCCTTGATTTGCTCCTCAATTGCCCGCTTTTGTTCATGCTGGGCCTGCGCTGCGATTACGGTGGCTGAATTGCGTTTATTATTCCCGTTACGTGAAAACATGCGGCGCATGAAGCCTGGTTTCTTGGCGCTTCCGGTACCTTCATTTTTATCCTTCTCTTCCTTATCACCACCTAAGAATTCCCCCATCTTTTTGACGCTCGACACGCCGCCACCGATGGTATTTTTCCCCATCGTGTAAACTTCATGCCCTGCTTTCCAAAACGAACCACCAGCAGCCATACCTGCAGCGTTTGTCCCATCAGCATCCAGCGGGTCGCTGCTGTCTGAGAGCATTTTCCCGATTCGCGTGAACACGCTGTCTCTTTTTTTGTTTTCTGCTTCACGCTCGCGTTCGTGCTGTGATTCCTTACGTTCAGCGTTGTCCTGGCGGACTTTTTCGCGAGAAGTAAATCTGCCATTTTCATCACGGCTGCTTATTCTGCCTTCAGGGTTATGTTGGCTTTTAGGTCGTGATGGTGATTTCAATGCTGCAAGTGCAGCATCACGAGATGAGTTTTTGTTAGTCGTCTGGTTGTTGTATGACTTTCTTTTGATTGATGAATTAATGCTATTTGATTGCTGATTGTTCTTTTGAACATCCTCTTTGATATTTACCGTTAAATTACCGTCATTTGATTTTCTAATTAATGCTGATTTATCCCCTTTTAGTTGAATTTTTGCTTTATCATTATTTGAAGGGTTCTTGATTGTTTTATTACCGTCATTTGACAATCTTTTGATTGTTCTCCTTCTTTCATTGCTGAGCTCTTTTTTTCGCTCACCAGCAAGACGGACTGAGCGTGGAGAGGTTTGAGGCTCCTGCTCAGCTGATATTTGTGAAACAGATTTAAGGCTGCCGGAGGTGAGTTTTTTTTCAATCCGGCTTAATGCGGCCAGCTCATTCGAACTGGCGCTGTCCACAGATCTGATTACCTCGGCAAAGCCAAGGGCTTGCTTCTTGTCATCGTCAGCCATCAGGACTTACCTTTTTTTGGGTGTGTTTTTGTCATGGAGCGCCTGTGCCATCGTGAGAGCATCGTCAATAGTCATCTGCAAAATCTCACTATGTGGTTGAGGGCCATACAAGGCCAAGTTGTTGACTAAGGTTTGCAAGCGATCCAGTCCCAATATCTGGAAGGAACTGTGAATTCCGAAAGGGAACCAGCAGGCGCGTAGTTGGGCGCTCTGCTGGCTCCTTAAGCGCCTCTGATGGGCACTCATGCGGTGGCAGTAACAGGCAGGACTCGCCTTTATCCAGGATGACGTTAAGTCCGTGACGCAGATTCTGCTGCATCATACGAACACTCGCGGCAAGGTGAGCAAACTCTGTTCCGACGTCCATTTGCTTGATAAGCTCGTAGCGGTACTGGGCCGACTTGTCATAATCAGGCTCCAAGTCATAAAACAGATGTGCCTGGTACACGAATTCCCACAGACGAAGCTCGGTGAGAGCTGTCAGATACTCCTGCTTGCGGCTTGTAGATGGTAACAACTGGCGCATACGCTCCAGTCGCTCCATTGCGTGGCCATCCAGCGGCTTTAAAAGCCAAGTATTCACTTTGCCCTGAACGGTGGCTTCAATGGTCATGTCTGCCGCGCCGGCCAGCACCTCCAGATCGCCCACGAGTTCATGCATATCCTGATTGATCCAGTGCTCTTCACCGCAATGCTGGCAGGTATAAGAGAAGTCGATCACCGAATCAGCGCGAGAGTTAATGAAAACCCACCAAAGGGCCGTTCTACGGTCATTGGCTGTCCAGTCACGGGCATCGCTGAAGCTTTCCTTAACCTGCAGCATGTTCAGATATTCAGTCGTGTCACGTTCCTCAGTGGACTCCTGGGACTTGCAGAAATACATGGCCATGTCGACGGATGGGGCGTTGAACTGAACTGTAGTCTCCGGACGAGATGGCAAAGGGAAAAAGGGAATTAGCATGGTTACACCGATAAAATAGAGGTGGAGGATTCACCGAATGTCTTCCACTGCACGAATGACAGTGGGAAGGTCTCAAATTCCGTTACCTGGTCTTTAGAGCGGGTGATCTCGCCGCACTGCGTCGGGATTACCTGCAATTCCGTTTCCAGCACCGGCACGCCAGTCGCCTCCAGACGATAAATGCGAACGTTCATGACATAGGCCGCCGGCAGGTTAATAGTGCCGTCGTCGTTGATAACATTGGCCACGCACTTTTCGAACCAACTGTGAACGATCCCCATATTGGAATCGCGAACCATCATTGATAAAGGCTGGCCGGTGCGGGCTACGGGGATGTTGTACTCATTGGCGCCGATGCGTTTCGATTCAGTCTCAATCGTGTAAGTGCCGTAAGTGATGTCCTTAACAAAAAACTCAATGCCTGAGAAACCATCTACTTCAACGGCGAACATCCAGCCCTGGGCAAAGAGGATTTTGTTAAGCGCCATAGCGGTGAGCTTACCTGCCTGAACCTCTCCCAGCCCGGTAGCCATCATGAAAGAGGGAAGGGCGCTGGCGATAGTTTTGGTCGCAGAGGTAATCAGATCTGTGATGGCCATGATTACCCCTTCGCAAGGCTTGAATAGATAGCCACAGCACGCGGAATTGCCCCGCGGTTTGCCATATCCACTTCCAAATCAACCTTGCGCTGATAAAGTGTGGTTTGATCGGGCAAGTTAGAAACATCGAGCTTTGACGCAATAGAAACGCGGCGCAGACGGTCGGTGTTAGGGATGGCGATCAGCGCTTCCAGGTAGTTTTGCAGAATCCCTACAAGCGGCGCAGGCACGGTACCAGAAGTAAGATCGAGTGCGCTGAGCTTCAGCAGATATTCCATTGTGAGAGGCCAGCGCATACCGGCGCACCGTTCGATCTCAATCTTTCCGTCAATGATGTCTGAATACATCCAGTCGCCGGTGGCATCAGTAACGGCCACCAGCTCCAGATAGTCGTCAGGGAAGGTTACTGACAGAGAATCAGTTTGCTGCAGGCGGGTGCGTTTAACGTAACCAGATCTGTCCTGATAGGCGGTAAGCGCCTCAGTCAGCAAGGCCTGCAGCTTGGTGTCATCGTCGTGCAATAGCGGGTTAAAGCGGAGTTTAACGCTCTCAAGCAGTGCCAGTGGTGTCATATGCCCCCCAGTTATTAAATAAACGCCATGTTAGTATTTGTTATCTCTCCTTCAGCCTGTTCAGTAAAAAAAAACACTCGAACGGCAAAATTGTAGAAATGACATCAGTTTGTAAAATTGCAGGGTACATGTAATAAAACTGCACTTAAAGTAACGTTGGTAGGGAAAGTCTTAAAGTTTTTACGTAAGTCAGATTATTAGATCTGAAAAATGTCGTATCTTCATGGACTTATAAAGTCAATCATTAGGCTGATGTTTATACAATAAAAACCACTCATTAAAACTAGGATAAAAACAGAAATATTTATTATGTTGAATATTAAAAAGACTAATATAAGTTGGTCGACCGTGTCGATATATTAATTTTAAGCCAAAAGTTTGTTGTCCTCTAAGAATGAGGTGTAAAATGAACAATCAAGATCTCCCGGAAAATAAACCAAGTGTGAGCGACGGAAGCTCTGGTTCTAATCAAAGGCCTTTGATACCACCTGAAACTATATTGAAGGATTACACCGATTCAGCTCATAAATTCTTAAATCTTGATTCTGAAGGAATTGATAGAACTATAAAGCAGTTAGGAACTATGCCGTCTTACCAATCCTATGACCTTGAGATTTGGGCGTGGGTTGTATATTTCGATATTAAAGCAACGCCTACTAACGGTGATGGTAAGTCCTTTAGTGGTAAAGCTGGTGGCTTGTCCGGACTAGTAGGAGGGAAGGCGTGGGGGACTTTATATACGGACGATGTTCTTACTCTTTTTGAAAACACGAAAAGCTTCATGTTTACGGCATATGGAGGCGTATACGAGGCATTATATTTTTATGATAAGGATCATAATCTTCTAGGTTATATACAGGCAGGGGGGGTTACAATCGCCGTGGGAATGGCTGGGGGTACTGGTCACTGGAGCTAAATTTAATTTTTGATTTTAATAAAATGAGTAAACCGATTCGTCAATGAAAATGCGGATCTTTTGATCCGCATTTATCTTTAATGGCTTTTAAAAGGCCACGTGTCATTTGTTCGCTAAAGCCCCAAAAGAGGCTTACATTCTATTCGATGAAGTTATAAACGATCCGTAAGTTCGGACGAACCAATGCCGTTACATCCTCATAAGAAAGGTCGATACCATCAACGTAGATCTTGCAGTCCGACAGAGTAACGGTCAGCGCATCTGGTGCAATTCCAGCCAGTGACTCTGATGAAGCCGCTACGATCACGTCGAAATAGGACTTGTTGTTAACCGCGTCCTTGATGAATTTCAGCATTGCGCCTGTGATGGTTTCAACAGACTGGCAAGGCATCTCACCGGAGTTACGGATCGGACCGTGCTGATTGAATTTCATGCCGTTGGGGCCGTAGTCCTCAACGTCTTCGCGGGTGCGCTCCGGGAACTGCGCGGTACGGATCAGAGCTGATAGATCCTCCCGACCGACAATAGTCAGCTTGTATTCGGAACCAATGAGCTTTTCACCCATCGATTTGTTGGCTGTGTACTGCGTTTTCAGAAACGCTGCGTTACCAGCCGCATTGAGATGTCCAGACATAAGGCTTTCCCCTAATCAGATAAATAGCCCTGCGACTTCCGAACGGTTTTGTACCGCCATGCCGGAGAGCTGCAGAGTGACTGTGTTGGATAGGTAGTAGCCATCGCTGGTGCGCGGGGCATCAAGGCTGTAGCTCACATCCTGAATGACAACGTCGGCCAGGAGAAATCGCCGCCCTATGTTGACTGCACATACATAGGGGCGGCGGCCACCCGGTTCGACGTCCTTCAGCTCAGGTGAAACCATCGCGCACAACGCTTTAATTGCGCCGTCTACTTCTACTGAGGGGTTATAAATGGCCATAAGATCGAGCGGTAAACTGATCGACGGTGCTTGAGAGCCCTGCCAGACCATAAGTGAATTCCATCGGTTGACAGATGTCGTGGTAGTAGTCGACTGTGCGGCGCTGGCGACGGTCTCAATACCTGCAATAGAGCCTGCGTTATCCCCCTCAAAAGGACTCGTCCACATCGATGCAATCTGAAGAGACGCGCCCTGGCCGATATAGCCGACCACGGTGTAATCCTCAGAGGTGATGTAGGCTTTTAGATAAGGGCTGACGCCATCAGGTGAAACCGCACCGAAATATTGCATTTATTGACCTCAGAACGGCCACCACCTGGTGGCCGCTTCCAGTTACTTAACGACCGATACGCTTGGCGCGTAGCTTCATAGACTTGGCACGGTGCAGCTTTGCCTGAGCCGTGTGAGACTTCGCGCTGGCTTTCTTTAGGGCCATCCGCTGAGCTGCCGACAGGCGGCGCTTTTTGAACGGCTTTTTAATCATCACTACCTTGCCCTGACGCACGACTTTTTTAAGTGCTTCCGTCATGGAGTCATCGCCAGACAGGGAGTAGGCTGAAACCAGCTCTGCGCGGTCGTCAGCGTCCAGCCCCTTGATTTCCGCTGCCAGTGAAGCAGCGATGTCGTCGTCTTCGTCATCAAACAGGGCAGCGATGGTGTCATCGTCGGCGCCCAGGGTGACAAAGAAGTTGGCCATGTTGCCTAACGCTTCGTAGTAAGCGTTTAGCTGGTCGTCGGTCGGATCCGCATCGTCATCGTCGCCACCGATGCCCGCCAGCGCCTGAGCAAAGCCGTCCAATGCGTCGTAGGTATTGTCAGAGCCATCAGCCCAGTCAAAGACAGCCTGTGCAGCATCGGTCAGACCGTCACTCTTCACGCTGGCCGCAACAGCTTCCAGAATCATTACCTGTGCCTGCTCCATCGTCAGCTCAACCGGCTTCTGCTGTTCAGGCTCTTTCTTCTGCACGCTTTCCAGCATTGCTGCGGTAGGCTTAGCACCCATACCAAAAGCCCCCAGTCCGTCAGACAGGTGAGCGCCATTCTGGAAATAATTACTTTTCATATTCAATTCCTTACTTAATCAGAGACGGAACGCCCAAGAGGCGACGCGCGGAACCAGTCGGGCAGCATGACCACTCGACTTTCCAGTAGTCGAATTCAACCTGAGTGACCTTCAGTAGATAGGGTGACGTGCCGTCAGAGTCGGTATCACGCGGCGTAACCAGCGCACCAGAGGCAACAAAACGATCAAGAATTTTGGTCATTTCACGGGTCAGTGACGTTTCAGTTATTTTATCCGGCTGATGCTTGAGCGTGCGGCCCAGCTGGAAAAAGTAACGACTGATAGTGTCCATCAGCGAGGCCACATGCTGGAAGCGCAGGTAGTTCTCTTCGCTGTAGGTGGTCAGTGCATCGTCAATGATCATCTTGCCAGTTGTGCTTACAGCAACCTTGTTGATTCGCGCGGTATACATCGCATCATCATCAGGCGTACCGGATCCGCTGATCAACTGGATGTTGGCGCGGTTAATCAGGCCACGAGTTTCGCCTGCGGGGGAGTAGTGCCAGCCGCCCACGTCGTTGTTAAGCGCAACACCTTTTGCCTTGGCCGCATATGCAGTACCAGACAGGCCTACCGCTACACGCCCGGTCGTCCACTTATCCTTGTGGGTATAAGGGAAGTGATACAGGCAGAGGGAGTTGTAATCGGTACCGACCAAGCCAATATCACCGGCGGCCGTCACGGCTTCCGCATAGGTCAGGGTTGGTTTGAGGTCGAAGTAACCATCAACGCGCCGATCTTTACAGATGTCAGCCAGCAGACCGATCGCGACACTGTTGTAGCAGCCCAATCCCAGAACGGCGGTGTAGTTAACATTCGCATTAGACAGCGCTTCGATAGCAGTGGTGTACTGCCCGTCGCTAATGGTGTTCTGCGTGCCGTTAGTGCCGCCGGTGAAGGCAAGGGCCGTTGTGGCTGTAAAGCCCACCAGCGGCGCTACAGCGGCATCACAGAGTGCCCGCAGATAGCCTGAACGGGATTCCAATGCCGTTTCGATATAGTTCGGACGGCCCATTGCGTCGACGCCTTCGGTGTCGAATGAAACGGAGACGATTTCCAGTGTGGTCGTTACGCCCAGCTTGTTGGTCTGCGTCAGCTTCAGATTGAAGCGAGTCGCATCAGAAGGATCGGCCACAAAGGTGATGTGACGAGTGGTAGACGGGTCGCCGTCATCCACGTACACGGCAAGGAACTGGCCTTCAGTTAGCTCAATGTCGGCACCATAGGCCAGCGCGCTGGTGGAGTAGCTGATGGTGTATTTGCCGCTTGAGTCCTTCTCATAAGAGAAGATGACCAGCGGGAATTTCGCATCTTCCGGCACCACGCGAAAAACGTAGCCATCAGTCTGCTGAACCGCCTCATAAACATGACGCATTGGCTCAAACTGACTGCCTACTGACGGATGGATAGCATCACCGAGCACGTCCAGATAGTTCGCCTTGGTAATCTTTAGCGGAGTAAACGGTTTGCCGCGGGCAAACGTACCTACGCCTGACCAGATCGACTGATTTAACGTGGAGCCAGTGGTGAGCGTGCTATCGGCATTGATGTCCGAAATCGCTACCGCTGAGACGTTAGTCAGCGAAAAGGGGATACTGTATTGAGACATTCAGTATGTTCCTTAATAAAGCGCCCCGGAGGGCGCTTGGGTTAGCGAGGGTGTCTTAGTTGGAAGAGCCGCTCTCAATGACCTGACCTGTGCGGAAGTTGAGGCCGCCAGGCTTGGCGTTGGTCAACGTCAGCAGGGTAAAGTACTGATTACCGTTACGTGGGTGCATACGGTTGACCGCTGAGCCCCACAAGGTGGTGCGGTTTGTCAGCGACGGAGTGGTCGGGTGAACGAACGGGATTGCCGGGACTGCATCGCCGGTAATGAAACCTGCTTTACCTGGATTCTCATCTCGGGTGTAGCACAGGACGTCGTAACTGTTGAAGGTCACGCCCTGCTTGGTGAAGGCAGCGCAAACGCCGGTCGGCACTTCGAACACCTTAATACCGTTAAACAGCGTACCTACGAAGTGGACATACGGCACTTGGGTGTAGTTTTCAGCCGGGGTAAACATGGCTGGTGGCAGCATCTTGAAGAATAGAGATGCGTCAGAGCCCGCGAACATACCGGAAGAGCCATTGCTCTGGGTGCGCTCTGCGATGTCACGGTAAATCTGCTGGATCTTCGATTTGAAGATCAGGCTCCAGATATCCCAGTTAGTGTCCTGAGGGATGGCCACATCGAACGTGTCGGTTTTCAGGGTGCGGCGGATCATAATGCGCAGGCGCATGATGTCCTGTTCGTGAGACAGGTAATCCTTCAGCGTGCGGTACTGCAGCGCGCTCAGGTCAATACCAAACTCACGCTGTGCATCGTATGCAGCCTGCACGCTATGCTCTGCTGCCAGGGCATACTGTGAAGGCTTGACGGTAAACTTGCGCATTTCCTGGTTGATGGTAGGAATGAGGCCTGGTGCAGCTTCGATGTTGATTTCAACTTCGACTTCGATCTTCTGGCCAGAGTCCGGTGCAACGCCGAAAGTCATGGTGATGACGCCGTTGGTGTAATCCAGCGCTGCAGTAAGGGAAACGGTCGCGCCGGCTGCGTTGGTGTACGAGTGCAGCAGGGTATTTTCGCCATTATCTTCAGGGGTCTGCTCACCACCGATGTACAGGATGGTGCGGCCTTTACGGATCGGTACTGGAACACCTTCGAAGTCGGCCATTTTGAAGATAAAGACTTTAGTCTCACCATCGCCAAGGGTCTTCAGAACGTAGTTACGACGCATCTGCGCATACTGGCCAACAGACTGCATATCCAGTTTGTCGCCAACGGTGTAATCGCCAAAGGTCGTGCCAGCTACGTTGATGATTTCGTAGATATCAGATTGATCACGCGGTACCGGGATGAATGTACATGCGTCACCAGTCTGCGCGCCCAGCGCCACGGGCAGGATCATTGCCAGGAAGATGGCCTGATGCAGAATACCGTCTTGGCCACTCATCATCTCGCCGTTGACGCTTTCTAACATGTGCTCAGTGGTGGTTTTCTGTCCGCTCTGCTTGACGCCTTCTGCCATCAGGCAGTTTTCCAAGGTCTGGTGCGCACTTGCCAGAATCTCAGGGCGAGGGGCGCGCTTGTGAGTAGCTGTGTAATCTGCGAAAGCATTACCCCATGCGGACACAATCTGCGCTACAGCATCCTGATTTACGCCTTCAAACAGCGGATCTTTAATTGCTGCATTCAGCATAGACTCACGACGCAAGGCAGGGTTTTTGATGAATCCGGCCTCACCAAATTGGGCATCGGAACAAATCGCGGTTACTCGCGAAGCACGCTGAGAGATCTCGGCAATGCGCTTCTTAAATAGGGTGGTATCACTCATAGAAACTAAGCCTCTGATAGGTTGCTAATCGGCTTGATTCTAAGGAAAGTTACATCTCCTACCTGATACATTTAGTATCTTTAGTTTAAAAAGAAAAAGGCGCCGAATGGGCGCCTTTAAAGTGATGCTTCAATTTGGTAACCAATATCTCATCATGACCTGCTCCAGGAGCAGGTAGCCGACGAAACAGACATTACTATTTTTTAGTATCCTTGGTCAATTGTGCATTGTCTGAAACTGCTCCGGCACCGTTAACGCGGTTCACGCTCAGATTGTGATCATTGATGGTAGCCAGGAGCACTCGCGAGCGTTCAATGTAATCCGGAAAATCCCCGTAAGCCTTCACGTCATAATCAGGAAGGCGACACATCCACGCGCTGAGCTGTGCAGGGGGGGCCGTGATCTTAACCTGGATATTGGGCATTGAAGTCTCTGACGGCTTGCTGCTGCAGCCTGATAACGTTGTCAGGGACAGGATGCAAAGCGCAAGGATCATTGCGCTGCATTTCAGCCAACTGGCCGCGGACTTTCTCACTGTCGGCCTGGTACTGCAGTGCTTTTGCTTCATTGGTTTTATTCTCCTGGTTTAATTTTTCGGCGCGCGCTGCGTAGGTATCACGTAGGGCTTCAGCGGCGGACTTATCCACCTGCAGTTGCAGCTTTTCCTGCTTCAGCGTGGCATTGTTGGTACTGAGGGTGCTTATCTCTCTGGTCTGTTTATTTTTGGTATCGATGATGTTTTTGACCCATAGCCAGCCAGCAAACACCGCCACACAAATAACCCCAGCCATCGTAATTTCAACTTTGGTGCGCACAGAAAGCCCAGTTATTGACTTAACGCAGCTGATCAGCGAGCTGAAAAGGCGCATCATGATTCTCCTGTCAGAAGTGCCAGCACAGCGGCTGGCGTAATGGCGCTTAGAGCACTCGCGACGGCCGCACTGCTGACCGATGAGGAGATCAGTGCTACGGAAATCGCGTTGGTGTAAGCGTCCTCTGCTTTTGTCGCGCTTGCCTGGGCGGTGACCTGCCGGGCAGCGAGGGTTGTTAAAGCGGATGTCACAGAAGCCATCAACGGGGTAAACGCCGTAACAGCTGCTGTCAGGGTGGCGACTTGCTCATCGCTCAGGCTTACTGCAGTAGCTGTGCCGGTACTTGTTGCCGATGCTGCGAGTGTGGTGTTGATATCATCCATTGCTGCAGCCAGGCTGACGGTAGCCAGCCCCACCAGCGCAGCGTTAAGGGCTGACGGTTCACTCGCATCGCCAATTGCCGAAGAAATATCAAGCTCTGAAGCATTCAGGCTATTCGCGCGGCAGTACACGTCCCAGCCAATAGTCAGCTGAATAAGTACCGACGGGTCGCTGTAGCTTTTTATCAGTGCGGCATAGCTGGTGGCCGTATCAGCTGCAGAAGTCAGTGAGCCAGCCCAGCTGGTTATCTGGTTCACTCTGTCGGTGACGCTTGACGGATAGCTCACCGTGGAAAGCACCAACGCGCTCAATACTGAGCTGGTGGCCGTGGCACTGGCTGCCGCTGTAGTGGCCGCTGTAGCACTGTCAGACGTGGTGAGGCCGCCTGCAGATACGATCGCTTTATACGCCTCGAGTTGGTTCGTAGTCGAAAGCATGATTACCCCACATCCAGCAGCGGATCGCCGCTGGTGACTGATGAGCCACAGGAAACCGGATCCCCTTCGCAGACCACACCCTGACCCGCAACGGTGAACCAGGGGCGGGTCGTCATTGCGTTACCCGGATGAGATGATTTGCCGTCTGAGTGTGCAGGGTAGGCGTTGCCATCCACCAGCACTGGGATACCGTTAACCGTGAAAAAGTCGACGGCCTCCGCGGGCGGGCGGGACGAATAATTGCCGTGGCCAGAGCACACTGAATTTTTAGTACCTATGCTGGACACTACCGCGGCTCCCAGTCGTAAGGCACCTGGTAAATGCGCTCGTACAGTTCAGGCGCGCCGCGAAACTTCATCCGCTGAAGATTCAGGATCGAAGGATGTACCAGAGATGATTGGGCCGCGCTGATGCGCACCGTATGCGCCGTGGGATCATTCTCCAGCTCACTGAGGAACGAATTGGCATCTTTACCTATGTAACATAGCTGCTTGCTGTAACCAGCAGCCTCGTCCAGCTGGCGCAGGAAGTCAGGACGGTACTGGTGCGCGTTATCGACAATGATCGTCTGGGCATGCGAAATCATCGCGCCAATGTGGTTATCGAGCGTTTCATCCATCGTCTGCCACTGAATGCCCCAACAGGCCGATTCGTCAGCCCATAGCCCATCCTCAGAGCGGATCATGAACAATGCTTCGGCGGTCAACATGATGCTGTGATCGCTGGTGCGCATCAGTTGCCGACAGAGGTCAAACATATGGCGGTTCGGTGAGATGATCAGTACGCAATGATCTCGGTGGGCCACCAGCCGGTGTAGCGCCAGCATTGCACCGGCCTGCGTACCGCCCGCACCCGGACAGGATAGAACAGACAGACGCGCCGACTCACTGGCACCATTAATTGCGCGAAGCTGTGATTTGGTAGGCGCCGGGGAGAAAACATCCTTTGCAAAAGCGCCGGGTGACATATGGGCGCAAGTCAGGCCAGAAAGCATGGCGGCGCCAACGTGACGGGTACGATTCAGGCCGATCTGACTGGGGGCAGTAATAGCCATGCCCGGCAGGATATTGTTGTGCTTGGTTTCGTTCATCGTTCATTCCGCAAACAGGGAGAAGCGCCCAGTTTATGGAAAGTTGCATCTGTTCAAGCCAACTGATGGGAAGTACAGAACCACTAACGGTTTACCATTTCTATGGTATTATTTAGCCAAATGGTGGAGGTTTCTATGAAAACCAAAGAAGAAAAGACAACTAGCCTGACCTTTCTCAATGCTGAGGACAGTAGTGCCGCGCAGCTTTTACAACAAAAAGCCCTCTACGGATCTGTGGCTATGGCGCACGCACATGCTGAAGAACATGATGCCATTAGAAGGCATTTAGAGAAGCTAGCGTTTGAAATGAGAATCAGCGAGCTTGAAAGGAAGCTGGCAGAAAGCCATTCTCAGCAGCAAATTATCGATTTGAAGCTTGAAGCGCTCCGAAGCGAGGAACGTATTGCTGTTGCTGTGTTGTCGGCCTTAACAAATTCGCATTTGATTTCAGGTTTGCTGGATTCGAAAACTGTTAAGCGCAAGGATAAACCAGCTCATTCTAAGCTGTACAATCTTGCGGCTAAATACTTATTTAATAAGAAAATTTCTAGTTCTTCTGAAGATAGCCAGGAAATTTTTCAGCAGGCTTTTAATAAGACGCTTGAACATAAATCTTAGATTCGTTTAATGGATGCCTTTTGGCACGGAAATTCTATTTAGGTGCGAAATGTCTTTACCTCCCGGCCCTGCGCCAAAAACTTACGTTTATAATGTTTTAGTCACTGACGAAAACAATGTTGAGCATGTAATCGCTTACGCTTTATATAAAGTAAAAAAAAATAGTCTGATTAAGAAATCCCGTGCTGAACGCTGGCCTAGTGCGGTGCTTCAAGAAAAGTTAGATAGCCTACATAACTCAGTCATCATGGAAGAAGACATGCGAGAGAGCTATTACCAGAAAGCGCGAGGGTTTGCTGAGCTTGTTGTTAAAGAGACAAAGCTAAGATTACGGGCTGAGGCTGTAGCGGAATATTTAGAAAAGATTGATCAATACCAGAAGGTAAATACTCCGTACCGCACGAAGGTCTTAGACTGGCTTTTAAGCGGAGTGTCAGGGATTGTAGCCTCTGTAGTCGTTATAGGTATCGTTACGCTTATCTGCGCTATTATTGTTGGACCAGGAGGCAGGGAAAAACTTTATGCATCCGCGGGGAACACCCTTTTAGACATGGCTAAACCTAAAATTCCATTATTAGATTACCGCGATGGACAAAAAACGCCTGCTCAGCCACAAGTCAGCCCAGTTAAACCAGCCCCTTAACCGGGGCTTTTTTTATGCCTGCGGAAATTCCGCCAGTGCGAGTGAACGAAACATATCTGAGTCTTCCCCATGCTCTTTGGCCAGCGCATTAACACTCACCGGCAAACGTCCCTTGAAATCATTCACGCCTAAGCGAATCTGACAAAATACTGAGTCATCCCAGAGGCTCTTAAACGCCCCCTGAGCGCTTATCGGCTCTCCAGCCACTAACAGTGGCTGATGTTGCATTAACTTGCTCCTGAGTGTCTCCAGCAGCTGATTCGAACACTGGTGAGCCTTATCAACGAATACAAACGTCGGGATCCCGACAATATTATTAAGCTTTTGCGGAGTGAGGCTGTCAGGATGCACCCATTCAATGCGCCGTTGCGGATCACTTGTGAGTCTCACGGACAGGGCATCAACCGTAAGCATGCGACTGATGTGCGGGTAATTCGCTACCACCGCGTCGATCATCGACATCACTGTATACATTGTCCGCCTGCCAGGGGCAAAAATGAACGCGCGGCCGTAGTGTGTAAACAGCAGCTTCCAGACGGCATACATTGCCGCGAACGTGTGCGGATCACAACCGACAGCGTGCGCCATAACGATGTGTTTCTCATTACCGGTGATGCTGTTCATTTTGTCCAGAACTGGCTGGTAAGCCTCATCCAGTTCCTTTTCAAAAATATTCTTGCGGACTTCTTCGAACGGCATCACAAACGGCCGGAGCTGATCCAGACTGGTGGCCTCATCAAAATCCCTGAACGCCGTTTCATGGTCAGATTTGATACCTGGCTTAAACATATTGATTCTGTTCATAGCTTCCATGTGATTCTCCTGGCGGCCACCAGCTGGTGGCCGGGTGGTCGGTTAAAGAATGGCGATAACATCACTTACATCACCACGCGTGCTGGCGTCACGGCTTACGGAACGGCGGGCAGTAAACGAGTGAACGTCGAAACCATGCGAATGATAAAGTTCACGTATGGCCGGTGCGCCACTATTGGTGATAACCGCGCGGGCACCTCGTTGGTAGGCAGCTACCAGTGCTTCTGCCAGCTGCTGCTGCTGGTCAAAGTTGAAAGCGCCGTTAGCATAGGTGGTAAATCCGCTTGTACCGGGCATCGGTTCATAAGGTGGATCGCAGAAAATGACATCACCCTGGCCAGCCTGCGCGATCGTCTCCTGGAATGAAGCGCATGCAAATTCACGCTGCTGCCGCTGGCCAGCAAACGCCTCCAGTTCTGCAGTAGGGAAATAGGGGGTCTCGTTCTTGCACCAACCGACGTTAAATTTGTTCTCGCGGATGCTGTATCGACATAGCCCGTTAAAGCAGGTTCGGTTTAAGGCCAGGAACAGCGCCGCGTGCCTTACCGCATGTGCCTTACGGCCGTTAAACTCATCGCGGATTGCCAGATAAGCTTCGTTATTGGTGCAGCCTTCTACCAGCTGGCGCGCGGTGTTGATGACGGTGTCAGGGCTTGTCTGCAACTGCCGGTAAAGGTTCATGAGATCCGGATTAACGTCGGCAAGCAAATAGCGCGGAAAAGGTATATTCATGAACACCGATCCGGCGCCAGCGAACGGCTCAATCAGACGGTCTCCGGAAGGTAGGTATGCGGCGATAGTGTCTAACACTGCAAATTTACCACCCGCCCACTTTAGAAACGGCCTGTTACGAGTTTCGGCCAGTTTTACGCGAGCGCAGGAGTTTTTGCCTTTCACCGTGGGAGTTTCATACTCGTGGAGGCGCGCCACTGCGTGCCCAATGCGTTCGCCAATCCACCGCATCACTGGCACCGCCATTGAGTTGCCGATCGCTTTATAGCGCGGTCCATCAGGACAGTCTTCTAAAGAGTTATTACGCCAAGGTATTGTTGTATGCGCATCTGGGAATCCCTGCAAACGCTCGCATTCAACGGGCATCAGGCGGCGTACCATCATCTCCTGCATAACGTGAGGCTTGTCACCACCGCCTGAACTGGCGCGCAGTGTACCTGCGACTTCATCGGCAAGCTCAGCAGTAGCGCCGCCTTCCCGGCCTCGGAGGGCGACCGACAAGGCAACACCCTGAGTAGCTACGGTATCAAGGGTGTAGGTAAGTCCCTCATCGCTCCAGCCTTTACCATTCTGGGCTTTATCGCGCCCGGTAGCATCCTGAATTGCATAGACTATTGCTGGGGGGGTGCCTAGGTTTGCATGGATTTCTGCATGTCCACCAGCGTGTAACGTTGGGGACAAGTCAACAGAGACATCCCCACCATAATCTTTTGACGAAAATGCCAGCACAGCATTTTCCTGACCATGATTTCGCCCCAGCGTATGAGCCAGCTCTGTTAACGTGTCAGGATCTTGTGTGCCGTGAACGGCCATAACAGCCAAATTTTCATGGTCAGCACCCGATTTCGCATGCAACGGCCCAATGCTTTCTGAAAAGCTTGCATGTCCATTTGAACCATAGGCGACAACAGGAGTTCCGCGACCGGTACCGTCTTTAGATGCGTCAAAACCTTCAGCTGTGAGTGCATGGGAGATTTGCCCTGTGGCACTCTGAACGGCAAAAGTCTCAACTTCAAAATCAATGCGTTGGCCACGGGCCGTAAGACAGGCGGCCACATCCAACTGGCCGGAACAGTTTCCCCCACCAAAAGCAGCAATCAAATGTCCTGCTTGAGCCTGGTTATCGTCTGCGCCACACGCTCCAACGCCGTTTGCAGTAAGGGCGGCAACTGCCTGCCGCGATTCTCTGCTCGGCGGAGAATTCCGGCGCACGCCGTCGAACTCAAAAAGTATTTTTGCGGGATCGATGTCGTGTCGAGCACTTGAGACAACGAACACGCGACGGCGTCGTTGGGCCACTCCGAAGTGTTGGGCATCAAGAACTCGCCAGGCCAGTCGGCGCTGTCGTCCATGAATACAACCAGACTTTGGCCACTTTGCAACGTGTTTACCGATAGCCCTTTTCCAGCGCCAGAATTTGCTACTTTTCCCTGGTTCAGGTCTTGGACCAGGTTCAAACGCTTCATATTCTCCAACCATTCCGGCAAGAAAATATCCAAAAGCGTTGTCGTCGGTGCTGAGGCTTCCTGGCACATTTTCCCATACATGGATGGCAGGTGTTTCGCCGTTTGATTCTCTTTTTTGGTCAATGGCATTAGCTAAATCTACATAAGAAAGGGTGAGCAGGCCGCGTGGGTCATCAAGGCTTTTACGAAGCCCAGCAATTGAGAACGCCTGGCAGGGGGTGCCGCCTACCATAATGTCAGGTGCTGGGATTAAACCGGCGCGAACGCCTGCCGCGATTTTTGTCATGTCGCCCAGATTCGGTACTTCAGGCCAGCGATGGGCCAGCACAGCAGAGGGAAAACTTTCAATTTCAGCGAACCATGAGGGGCGCCAGCCAAGCGGATGCCATGCAACGGTTGCGGCCTCAATGCCACTACAAACGGATCCATAGCTAAGTCCGCCAGGGGCCACAGAGGGAGCTTGCGATTTTTCGCTCATCACTACCTCTTAGCGCTTTGCTTCGCCGCCAAGGGCAACAATCAGATTATCAAACAGGGCCACCAGCTCACTTCCCATCAGCAGCACGTCAGCGCTTTTACGCTGCAGCTCGTCGTCGCGGTCGATATCGTCATTTTGTTCCACCAGCGAGTCGGAGAATTTAACGCCCGTCAGCTGGCCGCCGTCGTTGAGAACGAACTGGATACGCTCCTGCCAGTCCAGCGCCAGCCGGGTTACCAGCTTCCCGGCCGCCAAGAGGGATTGCACCTCATCTCCTGTCAGATCCTGTTTATTGAGTCGGGCGTGACCACCATCTTCCAGCAGTGCTTTAAGCTCCGCGCGATCGCCAATAGCAAAACCTGCCGGTGCGCTGGTAGCGCTGACCCACTCGGTAAGCGTCAGTTCAATCGGGCTTTCGAACGTCAGCGGTACTACTGGCAGAGAACTCAATGCCTTGCGGACTATGGCCAGTGCATTTTCTGCCTTACGGGCGCCAGCGTTGATGAAAATGCGGTTTCCCTTCAGGTCAAAGAGCACGGTAGTGAAGGCGGACGCTGTGAAGGCGCGAGGGATAAGAGTGTGTAGCACCTCATCCTTGATACTGTCCTTTTCGGTTTTCTTCAGCTTACGGGCCTGTTCAGTCTGCAGCTTTTCAACACGCTCTTTTACAGCCGCGTTAATGACGCCTGACGGCAGCAGCTTGCTCTCAGTCTGGATGCGAGCGACCAGAAAGCCGCTGGCGGAATAGGCAAGTACGCCCTCACTGTCATTGGTCAGGGGGTTAACAAACCCGGAACGGCTCATATCATTTGCGCCGCAGCGGGTGAAACGGAACGCGTCAAACTGCGTTTCAATCTCTTCAGTGTCGAACGGCAATTCACGATTAAGGCGGTAGGTTGAGATATTGCGGTATTGGTTGAACATCAGCAGCTTTCCTCTTCGATGATTACATCAAAATTGGAGACGCCGAATTCAGAGAGGAAGCGAATGGGGTTGTTCATGTCGGTCCAGGCGCGGGGCTGTCCGGCACTGGTACCCAGCGTGAACTGGGTACCGTCTTCATTGGTGGCCGCCAACTGAATAATGCTGCCGGACTTGTAGAGTGTATAACGACAGAAGCGGCTTGCCGCCATTTCTTTGATGAATGACAGGCGATTAAGAAGCACAGCTTTTTTTACTAACAATTTCATTATGTAATCTCCAGTATATTTTGACATAGTATACTAAAAGATTCTTTAGGTAGACACTTTAAGCCGTTAGGTCAGACAAATTACCCCTGAGTTACTTTAATCTCTGAAGCTGTTATGTTCATCGTTCCAACGGCCTTAAGGCTCATATCTCCGCCAGACTGTACCGTCATATTGCCGTCAGCTTTGATAGTGGTGTCCCCTGCGGAGTGTACGAAAACATCTGACTGAGAAAGGATATATATTTGCCCACTTTCGTTCATTCCATCGTTGTACCAGCTGGCCTTGTGCGTGGACTGACCAACTGCCTGAGGCATTGCGGATCTCCTGCAGACCGTTGCGGTCATAAACGTAGTCCTTTGATGCAGTGATCGCGCCAGCTTCGGGCGCACCCTCCACCGTTTTTTGCGTGTACGCTTCGCCTTGTCCGGAGGCTTCCGCTGGCAGGTTAGGGACGCCACCCGGTGAGTCCGTCGCCCGCCCGGTCACCCGCGGTCGCGTGGAGTCACCACCATAGGGGAAATCGACCCAAACATAATCACCGGGCAAGAGAGGAGTGTATGCGCCGCTGTCAGACAGCACGCGCTCAGCCCACGGAAGATTGCTGTCGGCGATATTATCCCATACGCCCACCAGCCTGACGCTCACACGCAACAAGCCCGCCGGGTCAGTAACGTTTACTACTTTTGCACGCTGCTGGCCGTGAATGCCGCTATTCTGTCCCATCGTAAACCTCTCCTGATATCACCCGGCAGGTATAATTAAACCGATCTTCCACATGCACAACGCGCTCAATGATCATCTTGTTAGGTACCGACTCATCCAGTCCGCTGGTGGAGTTATAGGTATGCAGTAATACTTTGATAACCATACCCGGCGCCAGCGAACAGTTACCGTCAACTTCCATATCGAAGCGAGGCAGCAAGAATGTCACCAGGTTATTCAGCGCAGTTGATCGTCGGTGCTTACCATTTTCACTGGCCATGTGCTCTTACCGGCCGTCAGCAGCCCGCCAGTAGCGGAATAGGCCATCAACCGGAACTGCCGTGACTGCAGATAACTGTCCTCATCGTTAAGCTTTGAAAATCGGCTGATGCGGTACGTTGCTTTGGGGTTATTGGCCTCATAGGTCATTTGGGCTGTCTTGTTTGCCAGCGTGGCCAGACTTTTGACATGAATGACACCTCTGGCAGCCCAGCACAGTGCGCCAGACTCCTGAGCCATCTGGACCAGCACAGCAGAGGGTTTCTGCCCCATGTTAAGATGGTAAGTGCCCAGTTTGCTTAAAGCTGTCTGCATCAACCGTTAGGCCGCCGGCAAGCGCCTTCAGCACAATTGCGGGCTGCTTCTTCACGAAGAACTGGGGCGAAACAGCACGCTCTTTTAGCGCTTTCACATGCTGGCCAAAAGCGATAATGCGAACCATGTCGCCCTGTTCCGGCGCCTTGAGCACTTCGAAGGTA
>NZ_CP034365.1 GCF_007981265.1 Pantoea sp. CCBC3-3-1 | reverse complement strand
AGGTCAAAGGCTGCGTTAACTGCCTTCATAAGTTCAACACCAAGCGGGTTGCGGTCTGGATGGTACTTAAGCGCTAATTTTTTATACGCATTCTTGAGATCGTCTTTTGACAGGTCAGTGCCTTTAATGCCGAATACATTTAATGCTTCTTGGATATTCATATTTACTCCCGCCCGTTTGGGCTTCTGGAATGAGGCCGGGAACCCCTCCCGACCAACAAAGACAGTATACCATCATATGATGGTTTATCAAGTATCTTTACACCGTATTTACAGCGTAAAGCTTAGCTTTTAGCAGCGCTCCAGCTCGTCGTACTGACAGACCGTTTTTACTGCGTCCTATCAGCCAGAACACTGATCAATCAGTGGCACCGGCTCTAAGCGCCCTGCTTTTAAAAAAAAAAAAATAAAAATAACTTATTGAGCGTGAGCAAAAGCTGAAGCGAAACAGTGGGTCTAATGGCGATTGTGGTAAAACTGTTGGCAGGTTTTTTTCTGCCAATGGTTTTTCCACATGAGGCACTGCGCAGAACTCGCCGCCAAGATGTTTGCGTTCTCTCGTGAGGGCTTATGAAACGCATTCTAAGCGCATAAGCACGCTTTAGCGTGCTGACTACTCAAAAATCGCTTTGGAAAGCTCTCAGAGCGTTTCTGAGCATGATAAGGCTGTCACTTTGTCCACATGGGGTAAACCTTAAAAGACTTATATTTTCTTTCTTTTCTTTAAAGACTTAAAAACTTAAAGACAGCATAAGCTTCTGATTTTAAAAAGCATATAGTGCGAAACATGAGAGCTTAGTACGTGAAACATGAGAACTTAGTACGCTAGGCATGAGAGCTTAGTACGCTAGGCATGAGAGCTTAGTACGTGAAACATGAGAGCTTAGTACGTGAAACATGAGAGCTTAGTACGTACTATCAACAGGTTGAACTGTCGATCTTTAGATCTTCGTATCTTGTTTAAAACAGGCGGCTTTTTAATCACTCTTGCTAGGAGTGGCGCGGCTTTGAGGGCATATTTAAGCCCGTTCATCCCTTAAACATGAGTGGATAGTACGTCATTAAAACATGAGTAATTAAATTTGACTCTCATGTTTGAGGCGTTAAGATATACAGAATGATGAGGTTTTTATGAGACTCAAGGTCATGATGGACGTGAACAAAAAAACGAAAATTCGCCACCGGAACGAGTTAAATCACACTCTGGCTCAGCTTCCTTTGCCTGCAAAGCGAGTGATGTATATGGCGCTTGCTCCTATCGATAGCAAAGAACCTCTCGAACGGGGGCGAGTGTTCAAAATCAGGGCTGAAGATCTCGCCTCGCTTGCAAAAATAACCCCTTCTCTTGCCTATCGACAGTTAAAAGAAGGCGGCAAAATGCTTGGCGCTAGTAAAATTTCACTAAGGGGTGATGATATAATTGCTCTGGCTAAAGAACTTAATCTTCCGTTTACTGCTAAAAACTCCCCTGAAGAGTTGGATCTCAATATTACAGAATGGATCGCTTATTCGAGTGATGAAGGATATTTGTCATTAAAATTTACTAGGACTATTGAGCCATATATTTCAAGCCTCATTGGGAAAAAGAATAAATTTACAACTCAGTTATTAACTGCGAGTTTACGTCTCAGTAGTCAATATTCATCATCTCTCTATCAACTCATCAGGAAGCATTATTCTAATTTCAAGAAGAAAAACTCTTTCGTTATTTCAGTTGAAGAGTTAAAGGATGAATTAATTGCATATCTTTTGATAAGGATGGCAATATAGAATACAAGTATCCTGATTTTCCTATTTTTAAGCGAGACGTGTTAAACAAGGCCATAGCGGAAATTAAAAAGAAAACGGAGATCTCATTTGTTGGCTTTACTGTCCATGAGAAAGAAGGAAGAAAGGTAAGTAAGCTAAAGTTTGAATTTGTAGTTGATGAAGAAGAGTTTTCTGGTGATGAAGAGGTTATATCGAGTTTAAGTGATGCTGACGCTGCATTTCTTAAAGAATTTGATGAAACCCTACCACCCAAAAAAAACAAGAGGTGATGTATGGCTAAAATATACAGCTTCCCGCAAGGAGCCGAACGGCGCAGACTGCAACGAAAAATTCAGTGGGATAGAGCGGTAAGTTTATCCAAGAACGGCTGGAGCAAGGCAACAAAGCAAAAATCAGCATTGAGCTATCTTTCTGCTGGCTGGTATTACTTTCGTCTCTCATTGGCTGCAATTTTCCATATCGTTACTGTATGCGGGTTAGCTGTGATCTCGGCATTCAGCGGCGCGATATTCTGGATTGGTGGCCTGATATGCGTTGTCACCTGGTTCACAAATAATCATCAAATTTGGAGCGCCAACAATTTCACAATCCCGGTGGTTGTCGGTTTTTGGGTCTTGAGCCTGGTAGCTGCGCCACTCATCGAATATTTAAATGCAAAACTGCCCTTCTATCGTTTTCTTGTGCCTGATACAAGGCAAGAACAGAGTAGCGAAACAAATACTTAAAGCTTTATCCCGTACTTCTCCGGCACTTTTCCAGCAGTGGCGCAACCAATGTCGAGAATGTAGTATCTATGTACTGCGATGCAGGATAGGGCAAACGCCGCAAAATGACGCCTCTAGCGTCATTCAGCAACGTTTGCCCGGTGACCTACAGTCGGTTCTTGTTGAGGGATCTTAAATGTTTATCACAAAAAGTATTTTAAATGATGATTACCTGAAGGCACTAAATATTTTAACAGAAAACTTAAAAGATAAATATCATGTTTTTTACGGAATGAGATTAAGTGAAATTGTATTTCCTGCAAGTGAGTATGGTTCTGACGAGTTTTTTAAAGCATTTGAAATGATTAATGGTATTGTCGCGCCACTTTTAGTTTATGATTTGTTAGAGCGTAAACCAGTAATGGTTATCGGGTTTGGTACACTTGAAGGAGTCGATTTTTTTAAATGCGCAGGGATTGATGGGGTGGTTATTGAACAACTGAAAGATTTACTTATCGATGAAAGAATTGTTTGTCTTTACAAATAAAATAGCCCCGTATTGGCGGGGCATTATTCGATTTCAGTTCTATAAGGATAAAATTTTATTTCTCTTCAGTGTTATTCCATGATGGATGGTTTTTCTTCCAATACTCTGAACATATCGCCATTTGATAGCATACGATTTCTAAACTCTCTTTTACCGCCTGTCCAAAGAGAAAAGCAGATAGACCTGCAAATAAGTAAACGGTATATGATAGTAGTCCTGGTGGGAATTCCGTATAGATTGTCACAAAGAGCATCAATACTGCCATTCCTGTAACTAAAGCAACGTGGCTTAAGGCTCTGTGAAGCGTTACATCAAAAACCAGATGCTTAGTGGATTTCATGTTACCTCCTGTGTCACTAGCTTATTTTTGCGGATTCTAAGATCCATCGGTTTTTCTCAGCTTCATCCATGTTATCGAATGCTGCCAGAGCCGCTTTGAGAACTGTTGTTTTGTTCTGTCCAGTTCTGACAGCTTCGGCTTCAAGAATGGACTCAAAGCCGTCAGATAAGCGGAAATTCACCAATCTTCCCTTACCTGATGATGGTCTTCTGTTCGCGCCGGAAATAAAACGTGCGGTATCAGCGTTCGTAGCTGCGCCTTCGGTCTCTGGCAACTTTGGGCGATTGAGTTTCAGTGTCATTTCATTTCTCCGGGCTGGCTATTTTTAATAAGTGTAATAGCTTTACACTGTAAAGACAACGTAAAGCTATTTTGTTTTTATATAATCCCTAATTCTTGCGCCAGTAATTCAAGTTGCGCTTTTGCGGGCGTCAGGTTAGTTGCACGGCTTACATCATGTACCCCTGCCCCTTCATTACAGGCGCTTTCAAATACGTCCAGATCTGATAGACGCGTTTTAAGAGGCTGAATCCATATGCTGTCTGAGCGCAAATACTTATCCAGTTTTACGGCTGCCTGGCGGTGACGGGGCTTACTGGAATTGATTCTTGTCAGCAATACCCACGGCTGAAGTTTCGGGTTTGTCTTTTGTGCGATACGGACTTTTTCTGTAACAGTGGTGAGTGTTTCACTCTCAAAATCGGAAGACGGTTTAGTCAGGGTGATCATTATATCTGCTACAGTCAGTGCGCTACGGAACTCTTGGCTATCGTGTCCGGGGCAATCCACAATCAATACATCGCAAAGCTTACTGAGGCGGCTGATCTCTTTGCTTACGTTGCCGTAAGCTTCTTGGACGCTTACAGGCAATAAGCCATTCTCCTTGCGCTTCTCATTCCAGCTCATCATGTCGTTGTTTTTGTCTGTTTTCAGGACAATGGCCGATTTCCCTTTGTTCACTAACATTGCAGCCAGGTTTGCTGTTGTTGTGCTTTTACCTACACCGCCTTTATCTGATGAAACCAACAATGTGATACCCATAAAGCCTCCTGTGTATTTATAGTGTCTTTACACTGTAAAGGGTTAGCTGTCTTTACAGTGTAGTTATATCGTAAAGCTCTTAAGGTGTAAAGACAGTGTTGGGGGAAATTGTCTTTATGTTGTCTTTACATTGTGTTTATGGTGTCTTTAGTTGACGTTACATCGTCACAAATGAGAGGGATTTGCGGTTCGTTTTGAGTATGCCTTTCAAAAACCATGCAAAACAGGTACTATTTGTTTATGCTTTAACTACCTAAATCGAACTGGTTCGACATTGTGACTCAAACCGTACCGCAAGGCTTTGTCCGGGCTTATTTACGCGCATCCACATCTGAACAAGATGCCTCACGCGCCCTTGCTGCGATCGATAGCTTTGCGCATGAGCATGGCCTGAATATTTGCAATTACTACATCGAGAACGAATCCGGTTCGCGGCTCGACCGTCCTGAATTATTTAGGCTCCTTAAAGACTGCCGGCACAACGATATTCTTCTCATAGAAGACGTGGATCGGCTTTCTCGTCTGACAGGGGAAGACTGGAACAGCCTGAAAAAATTGATTAGGCAGAAGGATATTCGTGTTGTGGCCATCAACGTCCCAACAACCTGGATAGCTTCTGCAGGGAGCCATGATTTTGACAGCCGCATGTTTGCAGCAATAAACGATATGTTGCTTGATATGCTCGCTGCGGTGGCTCGTCGTGATTATGAACAACGCCGGGAACGTCAACGACAGGGGATTAGTAAAGCGAAGAGGGAAGGTAAATACAAAGGGAGGCAAGCTAACCAGGCGCGGTATGATGCAATCAACAGGCTCTTAGAGAGCGGTAGTTCCTGGAGCCAGGTGCAGGAGATTATGGCTTGTAGTCGAGGGACTATTAGTAGTGCTGTAAAATCGAGGAAGTTGAACGCCATTTGAGATTGTAGTTACAACACTCACTGTAAGCTATGCCAAATGCTGTTTGGCTTGCGAGCGTGATAAATTCGGTGCTGAGGCTAGAGCAAAGGTTAAGAGTAAGCCTTTGACTGTTGTAACTAAACTCTCTTAGAGTCATCAATGCTTTTGGAGGAGAAACCATGACAGCAGCAGAAAAATTCGATCATATCATCCTGGTAGTTTCGCTTTGCTCGCTTGGAGCCGTGTTGTTAATCGCCCTATATTTCCGGGTTTTTTACAAACCTAACCACTCTACCGACAAAAAGAGCCGGTAGCCCCGGCTCTTCTCGTAAAATCTGAGGCTATTACCCTACGCGAGTGCTTCAGATTTTACGTAGCGTTGCCTCTATTTCAGGCATTGCCCCATGAACCATGCTTCAGGCATTGCTGATAAAACACGCTTAGTAGCTCTTGCTCTGTGGGGGGATCGCCAGCAACACCGATCTTTGCCGGAAGGAAGACGTTATTTTTCTGCCCTGACAGCGAGCGCAGTTCATCCGATTTTCTGAGAATCTCATCAAGAGCCCTGGATAGCTCGATTCCGTCACTGGCGGGAATGCTGGTAAGAACGGCCATGCCGCCTTTTATCTCTCTAACAGCCCCCTTCTTGGTAGCCACACAAACAACGAAGAGATTTATTTCCGGTCTTTCCCACGCTTGCTTTACAAAATTATCCGGGTAGTTAACCTCAAAGTGCGTTATTTGGCTAAGATCACCGCCTGTTTTAAAGTACATAAGTGGTAGGGTAAGGCTCATAACTCCTCCTGTATCGTAAATGAAAAAGCCCCAAGCTTAAGCATGGGGCTTTAAAATCTTTGTTACGCTTGTTCTGTGCCAGCATGGTCTTTCTTGATAAGAAAGTCCTCAAGCTTTTGACCTGCTTTTAAAGCGGTGTCGATTGGTTTAGGCGCACGACCGCGACCAGACCAATACTTAACTTCACCATCTTCTTCAAACTGATATTTTGGAGGTGCTTTCGGAAGTTTGTTTTTGCGTTTCTTCGGTGCGTCCTCGCTAACTCCTAGCAGTTCTTCAGCGGAGAAACCTTCTCCTGCAATTAACTGAAGCAGTTCCTGACGTTTTCTTTCACGCTCTTCGCGCTCTTTGGCTTCCTGCTCAGCTTCTTCACGGCGCTCTTCAATAGCAGTATTGAGCTTTTCCTGCATCTCTAAAAGTTGCTCAAACTGAGTATCACGCGCAAAAACACGTACCGACCGGATATTTGAAAGAATCTTACGAACTGATTCAAAGTTTTCATTATCACTCATAGTTAACACCCTTATTTTTTAGCAAACTCAAAACCAACTTTTCCTGTGTTTTTATCCTGTAAAACTAAGGCAGCGTCAAATTTTTTTCCGGTTTTAGTGCTAGTAAACCCTTTGAGCGAACCTGTTTTACCTTTTTTGATCAATGTTTCAGCCTGAGTGCTGGTTATTTTTTTACCAGCAATTTCTGACCAAAGTTTGAAACCGCACCCGGTACAGAAAAAACCTTTGGGTCTAACCAGTATTTCCTTATTACAGGAAGGGCAGGGAACATCGAGGCGGTCAATTGCTCCTTCCGCTGGTTGTTTTTCCGTTACGGGTTTTCCATCTTTATCAGGGAAAGAGGTTTTACATCCGGGATAACCTGAACAGCCCCAGAAAAAGCCGTTAGCGCCTTTAATCCTGCGTAGTACCCCACTACCACATACAGGGCAGGGCGTAGCATTAGAAGAGATATTAAGCCCGTTCTGTTGGAGATCGCTGATCAGTGCATGAATGTAATCATCGTTTTCCTTGAGAAAATCATGAATAGTCATTTCGCCCGATTTTATCTGCGCCTGCTTTTCAGCCCATAATGCTGAAATATTCGGTTTAATGACTTCAGGAGGTAAGGCGGCACAAAACTCCTGACCTTGTTTTGTCGTTTTCCAGACCAGTTCTGTATAGCCTTTCTCTTTCTCGATAGAAACTAACCCTGTATTAGCTGCAAGCTTTTCAAGGATGCCAGCGCGGGTCGCTTCAGTTCCGATGCTGCCCTGATCGCTGCTCCCTTCATCTTTGGCTTCCAGAGCCTTTCTTAAGTCCGGGTCATCAATAAACTTTGCTGCTCTGGTCATTGCAGCAAGTAACGTTGAATCCGTGAAGTAGCGAGGAGGGGTCGTTGCTTTCTTATCGATGCTTGCAGACTCACACACACCTTCATCATTGACCTTTAGCGTGGACAAATCAAAGCCGGTTTGTAGTTCCTCATCCTGCGCATTGTCTTCTTCGTTATCTTTACCCAGGACTTCCCAACCCTTCTGCACAAGGACACTTTGAGTTGCAGTGAACACATGCTCTTCAATACTGAAGTAGGTCTTGGTTTTGTTGCGAATGGCGTCTGGATAGAAGAGACCGATGAAGTGAGTAGCAACAATGCTGTATACATTGCGCTCTTTCTCATTAAGCTGAACGCCTTTCCCGCTTTTAGTGGTCGGGATAATAGCGTGGTGAGCCTCAATTTTGCTTGCGTTAAAAGCTTTATGTTTCTGCGTCTTATCCATGCCAGCGGTCGCTGTCTCCAGCTCTGGTAACGTCGCGCCGATAGCGTCGGCAATATCGCCAGCCTGGCTGAAATGCTCGTCAGACAGGTAGCGGTTATCTGTACGCGGATAGGTCAAAAGCTTATGAGTTTCGTAAAGGCTTTGCATGATATCGAGCGTTTCTTTTGCCTTATAACCGAAACGTCTTGCGCAGATTTGTTGCAGTGTCGAAAGGTTCAGCGGCATAGGCGGCTTAGTGTTTTCGGGTTTGGTGGCCGTTTCAGAAATAACAGCTTTTTTACCTGTGACATGCTCAACAACCGCCTTCGCCTGAGCCTCAGAGATCAGACGATTTTTTTCATCCTTTTCATCACCTTCAGCGACTTGATATTTGGCCTTTAAGGGATGCCCGTTCAACAACAATGCCGCTTGAACATCATAATAGAAGCTTTCTGTGTGGTTCTGGTTAGCCAGAGTTCTCTGGTTAACCAGCCCAAGAACAGCACTTTGCACTCGACCGACATTCAGGACGCCATGAAAGCCTTTCTCCTGCCCTTTAAGGGTACAGCCGCGCGTGAGGTTGTAGCCGAATCCCTGATCGCATAGAGAGCGTGCCAGAGCGCTATTTGTCATACCCCTGAATTTCTCGTTCGGCTGCATATTGGCGAGAGCCTTCTGAACGGGAGCGAGGTTGAGATCTGCAACGAGAAGGCGCTGAACGGGCTTTGTATTTTTAGCGTAATCTAAAATTTCATCAACCAACAAACAGCCTTCATCGTCCGGGTCTCCGGCATGAACGATACTGGTCGCTTTCTCGATGAGAGAAAAGATGATGTTAGTTTGCTGTTGTGCATCGGCTCTGATTTTGTACTTTGGCGGCCAGGGCGTTTTGATTGGCAGGTCATCAAAACGCCAGGTGGCGTATTTCTCGTCATAATCTTGAGGATCATAAAGCTCAAGCATATGACCAAAACACCAGGTGACAACATCAGTTCCATGTTCAAAATAACCATTTTTCTTTTCAGTAGCAGGGTTGCCGCCTAATCCTTCTAAAATGGCTTTAGCTAAAGAGGGTTTTTCAGCAATAAAGAGTCTCATAATATTCACCTTATTTATTGGCACTAAATTCTAATTTTTCCAAAGATAAATCTTTCCATTTGTTTCCCCTTCTTTAAGAGGGGAACTCAACACGGCAGGATTAACCTCATTGCGGCCTAAGCCAATTTTAATTTTTGCATCAAGCGCCTGAGTTACTATACCGACGATGTGAAGTGCTTCAGCCATATCAAAAACATCCGGCTCGTCGAAATATTCAAGCATTTGCCTTTCAACAGCAGATATAGTTATAGGCATACTTATCTTTTGGTCTAGTGAGGAAAGGTCACATGAAATCATATTGTACCCACCCCAGCGATAAGACCATACATGAGCCATTACAGGCTCTGCCTTAAATATATCTTTAGCCCTTTTCACTATCTTTCCTGCGCAAACGTGTAGATCTTTATTAGTTTCAGTAAAACCAGAAGGATCTAAACGGCTCATTTTTAGTGCTTCCTTTTGTCTATTTTCTTCTTTTTCTGTTTCTTCATCTTCATAATCATCAAAATTGTTAATAAAAACAAATTGAGAATGAATGTTATCTTCAAGCTCTAAATCTGCATTATTAGTTGTCTGATATGCTTCAGCGATCAGAAGATATGCCTCTTCAGCCAAACCATCAATTCGTTTAATAATGCCTTCTGCTTTTTGTAGTTTTTTTTCATCAGCACCCTTAGCTTCTTTAACTAATGAGTAAATTACTTTGACTGCTTCAATATATGAACTCATACAAGACCTTACTTTTCAGTATATGGATATAATCGGATAAGCAGCCCGCTTGGGTTGCAAGACTGAATAAGAACTTATGAGAGACTTATGTAAATCCTGACTAAAGCATTGACTTTCATAAGCCAGACATATATCTAAAGCCGATTCGAACTTATCGATAATTTTTTTATTACCGCTTTCATAAACATCGGCATCGAGAAGCTCTTTAAAAACAGCCAATGAGTGCTGATATTGTTCATCGCTGACAAAACCATTTCTCATAAAAACCTGCTATTTAAATTTCAAAACCGTGAAGACGAAAAAATTTATTTTTTTCGGATGAAGGGTTGGACAAGCGTAGCGCGTCAGATTTTCAGGATAGCCAGCCGTATGGATAAGACGGATAGGTCAGCCAACTTTCAAGAAGAAATTCAGTGTCTTCATTCCAGTAAAAGTAAAACCCCCTGGAATTATAGAATACCCGAAAGCCATCAATCTCACCGATAGCCTCGGCACCTTTGAACAAAGGGGTGGTATAGTAATCAACTTCAAAAGCAGAAGATAATGTATACTGGACAAAATCTTCACGAGATAAGGTTGTAATCTTGTCGCGCTCGTCCTCAAAATCAAAACTCTCTTTTGTAATTAAGTCGATTCCCCCTCCCTCTGTTTCGCCTGTTAATGCTCTGTTTTCAAAACTATGCCATGTAATTTCGTCAAGCGTTTTAACATGGTTTTTTATCAGCTTTAGAAAAGCGTCTTTAACTGGTTCCTGAGCTTCATAATTGCTTCTCTCTGGAAAGCTAATAAGAAACTCAGCCGCATCGCCTTTAGCGTGATTGAATAAAGGTTTTAAAGCGTCATACTCTCCAAACACCTGCTTAAATGCGTCAGTGTTTCGGATGAAACACGACATATAGTAATAACTTCGCGTCTGAAATAATCCTTGTAAATCCTCTCCGTGAAGTAAAGCAAAATCGCAAATACGTTCATATAACTCCAGTTCTTTTTGATAATCTTCATTAGGAACTTTTATTTCGACCTCTGCCGCACTTTCTGACATGCCAGAAGTGATATAAACGTCTGCGCTGATACGAACCTGACCTACACAAACCCGGTCATTGAAACGTTTTTTTTCAGACTCATTCATAATTTATCTCCCAAATTTAATGACTGTGACGCCACTCCCACGGGGGCACTGGTTGACTGTCAGCCCACAGGCCACGCTTTTGCTTCTGAGCATCCCGTTGCAGAGAAGGCAAGGAAGTATCTGTGTTGAAGTGGTCATACACCCATGCAGCCCCGGATTGCACCATAAAGCGGTTTGACTCCGTGCCGTTCGTCGTGAATACGCGCCCGATCACACGTCCGTAGCGGTCTTTTTGCGTATATGTCACGGTAACAGGCTGCCCAGCTATCAGGCTTTTAAGTTGTTTACTGGCCCAGCTCCCAAAGGGCTGTCTCTTTTCCGGCGCATCGATGTTAGCAAGGCGAACTCTAACAGGTGTTTTATCCTGTAATACCTCAATGGTGTCGCCGTCGAGAACGCGCGTTACTTTGCCGCTTAATTCCGCTGCGATCAGAAAAGAGGGTGACGATATGGCGATTGTGAATGTTAATAAGGTGAATATTTTCATAGCTTGCTGATACGTTTCTAACGCCCTTCGGTTGTTCAACCCCTTACATCGCAGATTAAAAATCTGCGATGTAAGGCGTTCTCTTATTCCTGGAATGAGCGACCATATCTCTCTATAACGGCCTCAAGGTTATCTCTGTTCTCAACAGAGCCTTCACATCTGGTCAGGATACTTTGTCTGAGTCGCGCCGTGGCTTCAGGGTTATAGTAGGGTGTGAATACACGCACGTTAAAGAATCGCTGGTTAACAGGCTGGCAAGCTGGCTGCATATCGCCCTGTAGTTTCCCAATCATGCACGTCATCAGAAGGCAGGGATCGCCTACCTGATTTAGTCCGTCGGTATGATTGTGTTTTCTTGCTAAAGCAGGGCAAGAAATTAATGAGCCGACAATAGCCGCTATGAGCATGATTTTCATTTTCACCCTCTTTCAAAATATATATTGGTTGAACGAACACCAAAGCCATTAGATTTATACCTGTACTGAATAACCCCATACGCGCCATTATTTCGAAGCCATTTTTTTGCGGTGAAAAAATCGCTGCCATTACTTGCTTCAACAATAATTTCTGGTGAGTGGGCTACAGCATAGAAAACTGAGTCATCATACAGGCGATTTTCAGGTAAGAAATTGCGCACCACCTTCATCCACGTTGAAGTGACTTTTTCTGATTTAATAACCCGATTGGTAGGTTGCCAACTTGGTAGTTGAGAGTTCATCGATTCGGGCTTGTTACCCCAGTCAACCTGCGGGGGTTCGGGCGGAGAAGAGCAACCTGACATTATGACAGCAGCCAACAAAATTATTTTCTTCATAGTAAAACCTCTGATTCAAGTTCACCGACTGAAAGCATTTTTTCTTTCGATGGGTATTTGATTCCTTTAACACCAAAGATGTTATTAGTTTTATTGATGCTTGCTGTAAGCGCTGTCAGCTTCGGGCTAACTAACATCAATCTGTCCATAAAATATGGATCGAGATAGTAGAGTGCTTTTTCTGCTTTTACAGGATTCTCACCCTTGAGGATTATCATTTCCTCTGAAAAAGCGAGAGTACCTAGTTCCTGTGGCAGAACTAATGCACGCTGAGCCTCACTTTCTGAGTTACTTCGTGATGTGGCTTTACCGCTAGTTTTACTTGAGCCTTTGGATTTTGTAGTTATGTACCCCAGCTTTTCTGATATTTTTTTAGCGTCATCTTCTTCACTTACTGCGTAGATAACACGGCATGGATGCGCGCTCATGAGAGTTTTAGCCCCCTCCGTTCCGTATATCTCATTTAGCTGGCTGATGTTTTGATAGATGGTTAATAACTTCAGTTTGTAGCCAGCTATATAGCCGGAACCTTTTTTGATTATCGGCATGTAGCCAATTGAAGGGAACTCATCGAGAAACAATAAACAGTCATGTTTTAATGTAGGGTCGAAATCAGGATTTTCTCTTAGCGTAACCTCTACCACTAAGTTAAAGAACAGGTTTAGAAAGTCATACGCTAGTATCATATCTTCCGCGTTAACCCCTACATAGACAGTAATGTCTTCTCTTCTCATCTGGCGTAAATCAAAGTCATTACCATCCGTACATTTACGAACGGTAGGCAGATAAAAGAGGCTCATTTTTTTCCTGAAAGAACCGTCTACGCTTGACCGTTGTTCATCCTCGGTTTCGTGATACTCCCTGATTTTGGTAAGAGCATCCTGTAAATGATACCGGGCTGTTTCGTTTCCCTGCACAAGTTCTTCAAAAGTCTCACGGTTGCTCAATACCTGCTCACGGTCAATATTGCCGTATAAATCAACAACAGTACCAATTGAAAAGACAGGCTTGATTCTAAACTCATCAATCCACTCAGGCGCAAAATTTATAAAAAAGTGGAGGAGTTTAGCCAGGCCTGTCCAGTACTGTCCGGCTAAGTTGTTAAAGTGAGCCTCTGCCCCTGTCAAACCAAAAGAAGGGAAAAGGATTTCAACCAGTTTGAGTAAGTCTTTTGCTCCACTTTCGGCCTTCAAATCCACATAGAAAAGTGGATTACACTGATGTGTTTTGGTATTGAACGGGTCGAGAAGATAAACTTTATTTCTTAGTACGATTTCCCTGACTTTACTGGTGATTTTCCATAGCTCTTGCTTAGGATCTAGAGCAATTATTGAGTGTTTTTTGACAAGCATGTTAGGGATGCCGATTGCAGCCCCTTTACCTGCTCGCGTTCCCGCGCCCAGAGAAACAAAATCGGGAGCCGTATACCAAAGATATTTTCCTTTATAACGCCCAACGAGAATATCAGTATCATTTTCCCTTTCCCATTTTAATAACTTTGATTTTTTTAAATCTGCATCGCTGGCAAACTTAGCATCACCAAACAAAGGAGCATCGTCTTGGTTGATTTTCCAGATTATAAAAACAGGAGCAGCTAACGATGCCAGTAACCCCGACAATAAAGAATAAACTGATGTCAGCCTGATTTCGCTTTTAACGCTACTGTCAATCATCACCCGCCACAAAAGCATAGAAGCGTAATGCTTCCATATATAAAGAGGCGTCTTATGATTAAAAAAGTATATTGCTACCGAACCTGCATAGTAAGCCACTAAACACATTATCAGTATTATAAAAGCCCACTGTGCCTTATCGGGGAGTTTTAAAGACATTACTTTACTCCTTAAGCATTGAAAAGTATTTTTCAAAATCAACCGGACGGTAGTAGATACCTGAAGCAAAACGAGTATCTTCTTCACCCATATACTTAATGCTCATTATCACATCGATATTACTTAAAACACGTCTCAGGATGATATTGTAAGGAAGGTTTTGACATTCTGGATTCATATAGCATCGCTGTACAATACCTAAAACGGCATCTATGGGATTGTCTTCATGTACTGTCGTTAGATTTCCCGCATGACCAGAGCTTGCGCCTTTTAGAAAATCCCATGCTTCAGCACCTCGAATCTCAGTACTTAAAATCCTGTCAGGATTCATACGGAAACCCGAACGTAGCAAAGTAGCGGAGGTAACAATTTTGTTTTCACCCTCGGCGGGGTAGAAAAGTTTTACGTGATTTTCATGGAATTTAAACTTCGCCTCATCAGTATCTTCAATGGAAATACAGCGTAAATGATGAGGAATAAATTCAAGACAAGCATTAGCAAAGGTGGTTTTCCCTGCGCCTGTGCCAGCGCAAAAAACCATAGTCTTACCGTGTCTTAAACATTCCGGGATAAACTCTTCAAACCGTTTCTTTCGATAAAGTTCGCTAAGATCATCCTGATTACTTCCAAAGTCGATACCTTCATTCAACTTCGAATAAAAACCTTGCTTAACAAAATGCTCATGATTGAGAAAAACGCTTGATGGCTTCCTTATCGTTATTGACACGGTTTCTTTTTCAGTTGCCGGAGGGATAACTATCTGGACACGTTCGCCGTCGGGTAAGGTAGCTGAGCGCAATGGATATTCGGGAGTGACAGAACCCTCATCATGGTAATCGGCAATCGATGAAGCAAAGGACAGACAATCTTGAAAACTCATGCTTGTTTCTTCTTTTTTCCACCTCCCCTTTATTTTAGTGAACAACTCATCAGGTCTGTTAACGGCTATTTCAGTAAGCCCATCTGAATTGTTTAGCCACTTGCTAAAGTAATCATTAACTATGTCATAAACAATATGACGATTTTCATTATTTACTGTCATAACCGTTAACTGGCCTCTTATTTCAATTTCAGCTTGTAGATTTTTGAGAAATCCAGATCTTGACCAACGATAAGCGTAATAATTTCGCCCTGATTTTTATAGAGCGTAGGAGGGATGTTTACGCTATTGGAGAAAGACTCTCTCGCAATATCAGCAAATGCCTGGCGGCTGTTTGCTGTGTAATCGGTCTGATTATCTTTATTGTTTTTTGCTGCCCCGCTTGCAGCCTGAGCAAAGTCGGGGATCATACCTATCATCATAGCTCCGAGGAAACGGTCGCTAAAATGAGTGTCAATCCAGCCAGTCGCCCCAGCTTCACCCATAGCCCCTGCTGCCTGGGTATCTATAAGAGGAATATCAATGAATGGCTCTTCCCTCGTTCGGAGTTTAGTGGCAGCGATAAACACGGCACCCTGACCGTGTCGTAACATGCCAGATTTATACATGAGATAAGCTGCCGTTCCTTTTTTAATGAGTTTTACGTTGCGGTTAGCGCTGTAAACGTCCTCATTAATGGTGCATGTAAGCTTTCCGGCAAGATCCGATATAAATCGCCTGTCGAGGGAGCATTTGATAGCGGTATTTTCAGGAATAAACAGATTAGGGTCATATGGAACACGTTTTATATCAGACAATGAGACTGCCCCGTTTTTAACCGGTTCTACAGTTCCCTCAGAACTTCCTGAACCCTCTCTAGGGTCATCTTTATGTTCCTGTGAGGTCGGTGCAGAGCTATTGCTGCTTCCAGAACCACTACTACCCCCATAAGCAACGTCAAGCGCTCGGCTGTACCTCTGTTGCATATTCTCTGGCTTAGTCTCTGACTGCTCATGTTTGCCTGAGTCGTCCTTTGTGGTGCCTTTATCGTCCTCTTTCTGCCCCTGCGTGGTCTGATTAAATGGATCAACATCATCACTTAATCCTGTCTGGCGCTTTACTGTGCCTGTTGGAACGGTCTGGTTTGCTGGCTTGTCATCAGAACTGGACATTGAACGAATAATCGACGGTACAAAATAAAAACTTACCCCAACAGCTAAGAGAAGGAAGGCGGCAAGCAGCACTATCATACCCTTACGGGATTTTTTAAGTTTCTCGATGCCGAGTCGTTGTGCTGTTCCTGTAGATTCTTCCTGTTCACCTTCTTTATTGGCTTCCTCTAGTTCCTTCTGCCGGCGCTCACGTAGCTCGCGCTCTATTTCTACAGCAGTCGGGATTTTGTTTTCCTGTTCGCTCACTGGATCACCTCTTTTTCTACTGTCGGGGATACGGTGTCTCCGGCTGGAAGCTGGACTTTACCGAATCCACGGTTTTCAATACCGACAACCTGTTTACCCATGCGTAAAACAAACCGCTTGTCTACGGGAACGCCAAGCAATGTATTTTGACCGCGAGTGACTATTACAGGGTTGGTGAGCGTTTCTTCATCACCGCTCATAACAGAGACACTTGGTATCTTTTTCATGGGGCTGAATCCAAACCAGGTATAGCGTCCATCATCAAAAGCAAAATCCGGGCTTATATCCTGACTACCATCAGCAACGCGCTTTGTGTATTGCCAGTTGCGAGGTGATTTGGCGTTTTCCAGCTCACGGTTTATAGCCATCTCTTCCTTCTGCTTGTTGTAAGCCGCAATACGCTTTTTCTCGATCTCTGCCTGCTCTTTGCGCCGTTCCTGCGGGTACTGGTAGTTTATGACGAATGCAATTTTGTCCGGTTGCTTGAACGTCTTGGCATTAAGCTCCATGCTGTAATTACGTTTGGTTGTACGAACAAAGAGGTTTGTTCTCCAGCGCTCTAAATCGTTTTCAGGGTCGAGGGCAACATTGACCACTTCAGATGATTGTTTTCCATCCTCATCAGTGTTGTTATTTTGTACCGTCTGTTTGACGGGCTGAACTTCCAGATAAACAATGTTGTCCTCTTTATTCACCGACCAACCTTGCGGAAAACCCGTTCTGGCACTGATAACAGTTTCATCGTCATCAAAAACCAGTGTCGTTGTATATCCGACCGCGCTGTTTATGACAGTAGTGTTTTGCGGATTGTAGGTGACAAGCTGGTTTCTAGGATCATATCGACTTCCAGTTGGCATAACGGCAGCGCTACATATATTGGAAGCCATAAGAACAGCGATAAGTAACGCATTCATTTTTAATTTCATGTGCTTTACCCTTTATCTTCTTTGTCGCGAGCATAGCTAGTCACTACAAACTTAAGCGGATTGTTATTCCTTTCACCCGATGCCATTTCTACTTCTGGCTCGATGCGATATGTCAGCCTTACATTCCAGTACTCATCTTTTTCTGCGCCACTTGCCACATCACGGATTTTTAACCGGAAACGGATATAAGCACCTTTATCTTTATCATCAGGACGTGATGAAGAACTTAAAATAATGGATGGGTCATCCTGCACTGTCGCTGTTTGCTCGGCCTTTTTATAAACAATCTTAGGCGAGTCTTTTCCATTGATTAGGGCATTGTAATTAGTGGCAACATTTTCAGCACTGTAAAGCAGCACATAATCATAGTCATGCTGAAGGCTGAAATAATTATATCCTTCCCTGCGCTTTATATACTGAGCAATAAAGTATTTTGCTAAAGCTTCATCTTCTGATAGATGTTCTTTTTTGACAGAAGTTAATCTTTCAGCCACTCCAGTTACGCCGTTAATCAGATATGCCTCTACAACCGTTTCTTTAAGCGGCAAAGCTGCATTTAACGCCAGAAGAGATAATAGCCCTACTGCTATTCCTGACATGCCACCGTATTTATAAACACGGTTCATCTTTTCCTGAAGCCTTTGGTTTTTTTCTTCAAAAGAAGTAGATGAATCAGTCACCTCTTTTTTCTTTTTGAAGGAGAAGTTTTTTAACTGCGGAATTTTAAATTCCATTTTTCATCACCTCGGCTGAGTTAACAGGTTCGCTTTTACCTGACACTGGCGGTAGTTCATGTTTTGCCTGACAACCGACAAGGCAAAGCATCACAATAACAGTGATTAATTTCTTCATATTCCACCTAAATTTTAAAATAAGAGAGCCACTGCTTTATGCAGCGGCAAAAACCAGATTGAGGAAATCAATTACATGAAGGCGTAAATAAAAGCCATTGTACACGCAACAAGGATAAGCATTACATAAATAAGCATTAAATAAAAAAACATTTCAGGTTTCATTTAGCCTCCATATTTTTTCTTTGCCATTTCAACGGCTGCGTTACGTAGTTTCTTGGCTCCGATATTTATACCTTGCCCTGCCAGATTACCAAGTTTTCCTGAAACACCGTTGGACTCACTCAGACCGCCTTTATCACGCCGTAAGCCCTTAAACATACCCGCCCCGGCATTTTTCCCCATGCCAAGCACTTTACCTGCCATGCGCCCGGCTCCGAATGCTGCCGCACCTAGCCCCATAGCAGCCGCCCCCTGTAAAGCTCCTTCAACACCAACTCCGGCAAGCTGTGACGCATAGGTTTTTGCCTGCCAGATAATCCAGGCCATAAATGCACCCGCGACCATTGCTGTTGCACCTGTAGCTATCAGGTTGAGCGGTTCGGCATCCTGCACTGATACGGAAAGAATACCGTTAAAGAAAGTCGTACCTGCTTTCAAAGCCAAAGCACCAAAAAGGAAAATCAGTAAGGAGCTAAATATAAGCTGAAGCCAGCTATTAAACATTTGCCTTAAAAACCCGAAAGACAAACACACAATGAATAAAGGCGCTGTTACGGTAAGAACCTTGAGCGTGACTTCTGCCGAAAAATAAACGATGGAACATAGTAAAAGGGCAACTACGCCACCTGCGTAAGTAAATATTGCAGCTATTGCGCCATCGGTTTTAACGTAGGTAGAAGGGTCTTTAGACATGAGGAAGGCTGCAACCTGTTGGGTTTTAGTCCAAAGCTGGTCAAGCCATAACCACGGATCACCGCCAGCAAATGAATCTTTCAGACCATCTATAGCTTGAGTTGCACTATCTAACCAGCCTCCCATATTAGTTACGAAAATCAATATCATCCAGAACCTGCATAAATTCCATAAAAAATCCTGGACGGCTGACTTTTGTTTCCCAATTATTACGGTATATGCATACCAGAGTATATATATTGATATTCCAAACTTTCCCAGCGAGGATGCAATTGACGAAATACGTTCTAATTGACCAGTACTTGACTGGTCAAGAGTATTAAGTATTACATCGCGAGCGGTTTGGAAAAAATCAGAAGTTGCCATAAAGGCTCCTTTTTATTTTTCACCTTTACTCGTAGGGCTTTTAAAAGCGTCCTTATAAGACGGTGATTTTGCGTGTAGCTGCTGATAACGAAACAAACCATCTTTAGCATTACGACAATTTTCACTGTCATCGCCGGATTGCTTGCACTCGGACACTTTTTTACCCGCTTCATCAGGATGAGATTGCCACCAATCAACAGATTTAACGTCCTCACATCCGGCTAAAAAGAACGACAACCCTGTTGCAACCAGAATTAAATTTAGCTTTCTCATCATGACTCCTTAGTTAAGGTCAAAACTCTGTTTCGTAAATTGTTCCTTATAAGAAAGTGGCTCATTTACGGCGTCTAACTGTTGTTTCTGGTAAGTAGCCTGAGCCATTTTCTCTTTGTATTGTGCTAGATCGCGCTGCTTATCGCGATACATTTCATACTGAAATTTAAGCTTCTCAAACTTCAGATTTTCCAGCGAAATGGCGTTCGTCGCGTCCTGCGTGGCTTTGGTGTCCTTCGCATTTTTAACCTGATCGATAAGGTCTTTCATCGATGCGTTGTCTTTGCGAAGCTTACTTTCGAGCTGGTTGCCGTACTCAACCCCGGCGAGTTGAGAGAGGAAAGAGGCTTCACAACCGCGAACGAGGTTACCTGTATAGCCCAGCCCTTTGCACGTATCAGTAACGCGATAATCAGTAAGAAGCGATTTAGCTTTCTCTGATAGCGTGCCGTTAGGGTTTTGTATGTAACTATCAATAAAGGAGTTGCCCTGTTCGTAGATGTCAGTCAGTTCCTTACTAACAGACTGAGCATCCTGCACAAGCCCCTGAACGTCACGAATACCGGTTTTAGTTAACAGTTCATCTTTATAGGCGGTGAGTTCTTTCTGCCACTGCTTCGCTTCTTTCCCCCATTGCGAAGCCGTATCGATGGCTGATTTTGCATCATGGACGATCACGCCCTCGGCCAGGGCTAGAGCGTTTACTGAGAAACAGCTTAATGCTACTGCCAGATATAGTTTCTTCATTTTATCTTACTCCACGGTTAGCGCGTTCAAGATAGGTATCAATCCAGTCTTCCGGTGCCATACCTTCAGACCAAATCTCGTCGAACAACTCCAGTTGTTCTGCTGAAGCACTGAGGATAGGAAGGTAGTAAGCCGCTTTACCCAGGTCTAATTTTGCAAAGGCTGCAAAGTCATCCCGTTCGCCCTGCCGTTGCGGGTTTTTAACGACCAGGAATTGTCGAGACAAAGGGTCAATAGCTTTGATTTTGTCGAAATAGAGATCTCTTACCTGAAGCTCGTCAACATACTCACTGCGCTTTGCTTTAGGGTTAGCGAGATAGATATGTGTTGCGCATTGCTCCCTGACTGCTGCGGCAATGGGTGACTTGATTAGCTCATCCGGTGACTGCGTTGCAGGCACAAGAACCATATCGAGCTTACGTCCGGTTTTGAGCTTGTTATAAACAAAATCCTTGAAAGCATCGTTGTTTATCCATTGCCAAAACTCATCCATGTAGATCAGCAATCGGCGACCGTCTGCCAGCATTGTTACCCGATAAATGAGGTAAAAAGACGCAACCGGAGCGACAACCTTATCATCAAGAAACTCTGTTCCATCGATGCCGAAAACATCCAGATTAGTGACGTCAAAGGAATCGGAGGCATTGTCGAGTAACCATCCATATTCGCCGCCCTGCTTCCATGCTCTGAGGCGAGCTTTAATCCCATGTCGCTTTGTCTCAACATCGTCCGGCTCCATGATGAGCGGGATAAGCTTACTGATTGGGTAAGAACGATCCTCCCTCTCCATGAGCCTCTCTACGGCTGACGAGATGAGCGTGTTCTGGTAATCGTCAACGGTGTTACCATTCAGCTTGCATATCAGCCTTATGATGTCTTTGACAAAAGCTATGTTTCGCTTAGTTGGCGGCAGAGCTGCCGGATTCCACCCGGTAGGCTCTCCACCTTTCACGCGGAAATAAGCCCCTCCCATAGCACGAATACCCACTTCACCGGCTCTGTCCTTATCAAAGAAAACAGTAGTAAGTTTTCTGACTTTGCGGTTCGCCGGAAATGATTCAGGGGTACCGAATTGCTGTGCCGCATAAGACATGGTCATCATTAGAACGGTTTTACCTACGTTGGAGGTTCCCAGGATTTCACAATGCCCCAGCGTAGGGTTTTTGCCGAAAAAGTTAATGTTCTCTGTCGTCATGTGATAATTGAGGTGGTAAACGTCATTACCAGAGCCGCGAAGAGCCATTAAGCTTTTTCCCCAGGTGTTTCCGTCTGCCTTACCGTGGAAGAAATTATGGAAACTCTCCATCTCAGCAAAGTTGAGACTACTAAGAATACTGAGGCGCGGACGCAGGTTATAGTTGCCTGGCAACTGCGAAAAAAATGCAGCGCCCAGGCTTAAGGTAGAGTACGTAACAACAAGCCCCAAATCTTCTAAGGTAGTGGTAACGATAGTCGTATCTTTAACCAGGCGTTCTGGAGAGTCAGCAAAGATAACAAGTGTCAGGTGACACTTACCAAACGAGTTGTACCCGCTCGACACCATGTCTAACCCAACATGCAAATCAGCAAGCTGTGATTTTGCAGCATCATCCGTCATTTCAAGTTTTTCTATCTGATCGTCAAGCGCCTTGATTGCGGCCTGTTTATCCATAGACGTGAAAGACGATGTAAAGACGTATTCAACAGGAAGATACATCAGCGCATCGAAGATGCCCGCATCGGTTTCCTGAAAGTAGTCTTTAATCTCAATAGAGCGAAAATACCTTGCATTTTCAGACGCTGTAATCTGCCCGGCATCATTACCAAAGAATAAATCTTTCCCTCCCAGGTAGGTATAGAAAGGACTGTTCGTCACCCTAACCTTTTGCCACTTGCCAGACAGCAGATACTGGAAAAGCGAAAGCTGATCTGAAAAGACGCGCCCGTTCTCTTCAACCAGGCCAAGACGATGAGCATGAAAACGAGAAAGATATGTATCAAGCCTTCCACATATTTCATTCATATCATTGATAGGCTCATCAAATATTTTCTTATTACCTTTTTTCTTTGAAAGAAGATGTGAAACCTTATCTTCAATATTGAATGGCTTATAACATATCGTCAGGTAAAGTTTATTCTCAAAGTATTCAGGTTTTGAAAGAGAAGAATAGTAATCATTCATCACCCGGTTAACAAAAGGAATTTTACTGTTAAAATCAACCTTAACTTCCTTTCTTACCCTTACTCGGTGCGTGTAAAACGTTACCGACTTACCTTCAAAGCTGCGAATAAGCGTATTTAACTGGTCAGTGAGCAGCGTTAAATCTTCATCATCGACACATTCAAAATAAGCGCCATCAACTTGCCATGTGGCAACCAGATCGCGATTTTTGGTGACAACCAGGTCATCAGTGATGTGTGAGGAGTAAGGGATTAGAGCTTCAATAGACGTTTGATCTTTCAGCTTCATAAAATTGTCCACTTTAGATATATCGACTTCATCGTACTGGCTCCCCGCATAATGGACGGCGCTGAAGCGTTTGTTTGCCAACGGATGCCCTTTGACAACCGTTCGCAGGTACAACAAATCGAAGAAGCGCTCATCAATTTGTGTAACCCGCTTTATAGCAAACCAGCCTGGCAGGATAAGGAAATACAACAGATCGTGTATCCAGACGCCAAGAAGAACGCAAACCATGCACATTCCAAGAAAAGGGTAAAGTGGAACACCTAACCCTCTAACTAAAGCGGGGCGTGTCAGCCCTTTAAATACGGTACTCATGAATACGCCCCCTCTTAAGTATTGTTATTACGGAAGCCAGGACGGGATGTAAGGCGCAATAATAAAGATAATCATCCCGATAACGAGAGGAATGATCCATGCCATGTGCTGGCGTGAGAAGAGCGCGATGTAACCAATCATCAGACAGATGATTGTGATTGCTGGCTTACGCTGGTCAGTAAGAAAATCAATAATTTTCTGAAAGAATCCCCCTGTCTTAGTTGATACATCGTCGGCTAACGCAGGCTCAGCTACGCAGAGCAGCAAAGCAGCAGTAAAGAGGGATAGAGTAAGATAGCGCTTATTAATTTTCAGCATTGATAGTTTCCTTTTCATCTAGGACAGTGCCACGCATGGCGTATTGAGGATAAATTGTTTTTTCGCTTGTATAGATTTTCTGTGATGCTTTTTCCTTCTTTATATCTTCTTTTACAGATGGCACAGCCCATACTTTTTTAGCGGCTGGCTGGTTATATCCAATGCGTTGGTTATAGCTGGTATTACCAAAGCTTGATTCAGGTTTCTTTCCAGTGGAAAAACTGCCGGAATAATAGCAACTCAAGCCATTAACTAGATTCCCTCCCCTCGTATAGCAATCCGTTATTATTTTCTCGAAAACTGATAAATTGTTGCATGGGTTGAATAGCTTCTCAGCCGTCATACCGTATTGAGAAAAGTTAGTACTGGTTATCTGCATTAAGCCTACTGAATATCTTCTATTTTTTGATTCAATTTTCTCTACAGTACTCAACGCCTCCTTCATTGTTTTAGGGAAATATGAAATAACACCGCTATCGCCTTTCTTCCGTTTATTTTTTGGAATGATTTCAGCAATAGCATATGGGTTAAAACCAGATTCAACCCTAGCAACCTCATACGCCGTATCAGGGTGAACGCTGGCCGCACATTGCATAGCAAGCGCAATAAAAGCTGATGTGGATAGCATTTTATCTCCCGGCAGGATCAGCCCGGTTATGAGAAAAGAAAAAACTCATTCGTCGTCGCCTGTGTCGGCTCCCTGAATGAGTTCTTGTATTGCCTGTTGAGAATATGTCTTGATGAGATACTGCACGAAACCAGAATCAGAAATCCGCTTTCCCCTTCGATAACTCACCTCAACAGATATTTTTTCAACTTCATCTCTTACTTCGGTTGGAAGGTAAAGTGTATTACGTTGCGGCTTGCGCTTTGTTGCAGATTTTCTCTTTGTGACAGTCATTTTTCTTCCGTTTCATTTTGTGGGATAGGCTTTTTTCCGTGATGTAGTTGAGCATTGCAATGCTGCGCATACGTGGCTCGCTCATCAGCATAATTTCCACTAAACGAGGATTTTCATCAGAAGCGAGTTGGTTACGCTCTCCTTTCTGTACGTTGCAGATCTCATCATCGGGAACCGCTAAGGGTTCGCCACCAAATGCGATAAAGCGCTGTATATGTGGAAGACCAGTGATAGAAGTTGTATGCACTTCATCAAAATCAGCCTGGATAAAGAGGTAGCCAGGAAAAAGCGGAGTTAATCTTTCACGATATGACAGTTGCTTATCAGGACGGCGATACTTTTCAGTAGCCATAGGGCAATAGTAGGAGAAGTTAAGCCGTTCGAGATGTTTAAAAACGGCTGCAAATCTTGTCGTGGTGAACTGCAAAACATACCATTTCATAGATTTTTCCTTTCAGACGCTCTCTCGACTCGGATAACCCCGAAGTATTTAAAAATCTAAAGAGAACAAGTTTTCGTCTGCGGGAAACTTTAACAGCTACATGTGCTGTTTTCAAATGTTAGACCAGATCTTTAGATCGCAATACCTTCATACAACGATTCATTTGTGCTAGTAATTACACCAAAACTAGCATGTATCACTTTAAAATAGACTTAAGGTAGATCAATAGATCGATAAGGATTGCTTGTGTAGATAACTTATCCAAAATTTTATGGTCTTCATGTTTTTTGCAACATTAAGACCAGTGAAAACTTACAAAACACTTACAATCAGTCGCTTAGAAAGTTAATGCCATGCATTAAAACTTAATGCCTACTTTGATTTTTTGCTGGTTCTGCAACATAGCGGTTTTGACCTTGTTGAAGTGCTTCATTTGCTGTTGCTGCTTTTGAAGCATGGAAGCCCCATCAAGCTTAACGCGCTTATCTCCAGATAAATTTCTGTCAATACCTTTGACTCCTAAATTCTGTAACTGCCACTCATTACGATGAGCGGTTTTCCAACCTTGCTGAACGCCGTTCTTGTCCAGGGCGGGTATCATGACTTCCTTTTGACCTAGTTTTTTTAGCTTTACCAGATCTCCGTTCTTAACGTTTTCGCGCTGCACTAAGTCTCCAAAATCAGCGCCCCAATAGGTTTTTTCTACACCTTTGTTAAGCGTTCTGAGCTTTAAATAATGTTGTTTTGGCTTGCTCTTATCATGCTGATAATGGTCATAGCCAACATCAACAACTTCATAAACGCCTTTTTGTCGCTTGGGAGCTGAGGCATGAGCATCTTTAATCGACTGATTTAAGCCTTGCGTTTGTTTATGTGTAGCTTTTACATCATAACCCTTCAGGCGGAGTTCATTGCAAAATCCCGTCCTTATCTCTCTCAGGTCTTTCTTCTTAATGTCGGTTCTTTTACCATCCGTATCTTTGATACGAAAAACAACATGCACATGCGGATGGTCTTTTTTGTCTTCGTGATAGCCTAAGACAAAGCGATTGTTAGGATACTTTTTATTGAGAGTTTTTCTTACAGAATCAAGCAAATCTTCCGGCTTAACTTTCGCTGAAACAGGTGGAGAAAAAACGATGTTCTGAGTAATCTTTTTGTTTTCCTTCCCTTTGTCGTCGTGTACGTGCTGTGCGTCGTTTGCAGCGTCTACCATATGTTCTTTAGCTTCTTTTATCTCTTCTCCCTGCCAAACCTGCCCGCTCTCGTTCATTACAGAAAGTTGTGAATCTCTGCTCATGTAATCGATGCTATTTTTAATGCCCTGCCGTGTCACTGCGCCGCCAGAAATTTTCACAACGACTTCTTTGCTTGCTCCTTTTCGGTTAATTCTTTCCTTTACATTTTTTGTATAGTTCTCACCGCCATTTTTAACTTTATGAGCAAAAGCAGACTTTCGACCGTTTTCCGAAGACTTGCGTTTTACTCTATATTCTTTTTCTACAAAAACGCCCATAACTAAACCTCAACTTTATTTGAAACTGTTCGGCCTTTACATAATGCAATATAGTTTTCAAACTGCTCTTTTAGATTTCTCATTTCAAACGTGAGCCGTTGTGCGTCCTGATAGAAGTCATCTTTTTCAATCAACATTGATTGATTACTTACAATAATGTAGTGAAAATTCCTTCCTATCTTATCAATAGTGTTCCGACACCTGTTCAACATCAATAACTCTTGATCATAAAAATCAAGGTTGTTATCAAGTGTCGTTTGTATTCTAAATCGACACTCTCTAGATAATGTCCAGCCATGACGCATCGCAGCTTTTTCTATTTTATCTCTTTGCCTCGCTGTTAAATAAAGCGTAGTTTTGATAAAATCTTCATTATGAATATTATTGTTTTCTTCTATATTTTTATCCTTGCTCTTTAATAAAGCACTAGCCAATAACTTCATGCCTTTTGCAACTGTCAAACTTGGTTCGTCAGGGTAAATGCTTTTAAGGCAAACTAACAAATAATCATGATCTTCATCTTCAATTCTAAACTGAACTTTTTTCATAAAAACTCCCAACAAGAACCGACTGTAGGTCACCGGGCAAACGCCGCAAAATAACGTCGAATGACGTCATTTTGCGGCGTTTGCCCTATCCTGCATCGCAGTGCAATCCACCGCTACTGAAATTGTGCTTCAGGATGGAGGGAAATGCAAAAGCTGAGGGAATTTGTAGCTGAAAGATTGCTAGTCTTCGACCGTTAGCATATGAGTTGCTATAGAACCTGTGCGGGGGTGTTCGCTTCGCGAACGGGTCTGGCAGGGGGCGCAAGCGCTGTGCTGTGCTACATGAGGAAAAGCACCTCCCGTAAAACGGGAGGGCTTCGGCGAATTGACTACAGTGATCTACTTGCCGGGCTGATTGTCGCCTTCCATGCCCTCACGGGCATCCTGCAACCAGCGCCGTAATTTAGACATCCGGCCTTTATTAGCTTGGCTAGGTTTACTGCCTCTATTACCGGATAAAACCCGCCATACTCTGAACCCCTCTTCGTTAGTCCAGTAAAGAATGATTTCTCCACTAGTTCCGAAACCTAAAGAAAACCTTACTGCTCCTGTACTTTTTTGCTGGCTGATGAAAGATAAAAATTCCTTCTTGGTCATAAAACCTCCGCTGTTTTAATTTTCAAACGATTCCGTTTTTCTCTTTTCCAGAGCCAGTCTTAACAGCGTCATAAACTCAGGGAACATCGCGAACGGCATGACAGGGAAGACAGGGCTTGCTCCCTTTTCAACTGCCGCTATAGCTGATAGCATACGTTCCGACATGAAATTTTCCTCCAACGAAAATTAGTGTCCGGGTATCAGGCTGCTCCAACAGCCTGATACCCTCCTAAATATTAACTAGCAGCGTTTTTTAAGTTCCTCGATCACCTCCCTTTTAGCTTCTTCTTGTTCTTTCGTGGTAAATGCAAAGTTAAACCATGCATTAACTTCATTGATTACCTTTTCAGTGCTTAACCCACAATCGTTAAACCAAAAGCGCACGTTTGCCTTAAGTGACTTAAGCGCACTTAATTCTTCTTTTTTTTCTTCACGTACAGAAGTTACGATATAGCCCAGGCCGCGGTTTTGTTCTTCAAAAGAGTGGATAGCCAAGAAAAGAGTTTCGGCGTTGATGTGAGTGGTGCAGGTAATAACTTCTTTCAGAGCATTAACAGATTTGAATTCAATAGCGTAAACGTTCATATTAACTCCCGCCCGTTTGGGCATCTGGAATCTGGAGAGGAACCATTCCTAACCAGTGATTTTAGTATACCATCATTTGATGGTAATTCAAAAGATTTATTTCCTTTTTACTAACTCATAATCCGGGTGATCTCCGGCTAGTAGAAGTAATAACTCATATGAACCCGCAGCCAGGCCACGCGAGGTTTTACCAGTTGTTTCTTTAGCTTGCCAAGCTGTGTAAGTAAAACCAAATCGATCGGCAGCTTCTTGTATTGAGAGGCCAGCTTTTATGCGGGCGTTCTTGACCTGCTCCGGTGTAGGTTTAGTGATCATCTTTGATTTTCTCCAGAGTTTCTAAGCAAAAATCATACATCTCATCATCAGCAATTATTGGCTTCATCGTTTCTACTTTTGCAGCATCAAACGTATGTTGATATACAATACGTTTTGTGGTTTTTTTGCCAGGCTCGTTAGATCTGACTTTCATAAGCTTTTCAATATGCATAAAAACCCCATCTGGCTCTTCAGATAGGGTTATGCGAAAAGTTACGTTTCCTCTGTTTCTTCTGACCGATAAATTTTCTTTCATCTGATTTCCTATGGATAGCAACGCTAGGCGTTACTATCCTTTATGTTAATCAAAAGTGGCTAATAAACCTGCAAGCCTAAGTATTTGCTCAAATGATAGATCATTTATTTTAAGCTCATACATACCTTTACTCCGTTCCTTTATGTCTGCTGTTAATTTTTTTGCCTTAATGCCGCAAATAACGTTGTAATAGCTTTGGTAAGGCGTTACATCCACGGTTTAGACAATAAATGCAATAGCAATAGTCTTTCTTGTTTATCAGATGCAGCCTTTTCTACAGTTGCTAAGATTTCATCACACTGTTTCTCTGCCGTACAAATCAATCTTCGCTTGATGAACTCAGCCAAATCAAAAGGCGTTCTCCTGGGTGATGCGGTGCAGCAGCTACTGCTACTGGTTACGTTTCCCCGCCTGCAAAACCCTACTAAGCTAAACCTATTTTTTTCAAGGCGAGCGACAATCTGATAACCTCTTAATTCAGGATTTAACATGACGATCCTGTCATCGCAAGCCGTATCTCTTTTATCAATCCGCCAGTTATCACCCAAAAAGGCGCAAACACGCATAAAAAAGGCTTCATGATTTTTTTTTAAAGTTATTCATCAATCCTCCATTAAAGGGGGCTTTCGCCCCCTTTTTAGTTATGCGTGGCTTTCAACTCTGTAACGCCCTTTCGCCTTTCTGGTTCCATCCGTTCCGTACATTTCGCGGATTTCTTCTATCGAGCGTTCGGCGCGGTTCCCTGTTGATTTGTGTTCCTCAGACGATAAAACCACTTCTGTTTTTTTAGATGCCCATTTGCAACCTAAAGTTTTTAGTTCTTCTTTATGCTTTTTTCGTTTCGCCATCTATCCACACCCAGTTTCCTATCACCTCAAAGACAATTCCATCCAGGCCGTTTAGCTCCGTCAATACTCTTTCAAGTTCTTCACCGTAGTTGTAAGCACTGTTCTCTACATCAGAGCTAACCTGGCTGATTTTTGTCGAAGTGCATCATAAGC
>NZ_CP034364.1 GCF_007981265.1 Pantoea sp. CCBC3-3-1 | reverse complement strand
TTTTGTAGAGGTATTAAACTCAATATTTAATGGTAGAAAAACATTTTACATATCTGCATCTAATGAACTGGTCGTTGAAAGTTACAATAAAAGAGAAGTGACACTTGAAGATCTATCTTCAGGAGAAAAGCAGATTCTTATAATTTAGGCGAGGCGCTGTTGCAAGATGAGAAAGATTGTATATATATAGCCGATGAGCCAGAGCTATCCCTACATGTTACCTGGCAAGAAAACCTTGTAGCTGCAGTAACTAGTATAAATAAAAATACTCAAATAATTTTTGCAACTCATTCCCCTGATGTTGTTGGGTTTTTAGACGAATATACTATTGACATGGCGGAGGCTATCCAATGACCTTCATGAGAACATCTGGCGGGATAAATGCTCAAAAAAAATTTCATAGAGTTGATATTACCTTTCATATAGAAGGTAAAAACGTACAGAACACACCTGGTTTTAAAACAACTGACTTATGCGATTACAAATACTACAAGGCTCTTTTAGAACATTATCTTCCTGAGCGAAAAGTAAAAATAAAGGTTTTAGGTTGTTGTAAAAATGTCTTGGATTACTATGAATTAATTGAAAGCAAAAAGCTAAAAAACAACTTAGTCATAGTTGACAGGGATTATAATGGGATAATTTCAAGCAGGATCAATGATCGTAACGTTATCTACACCTATGGGTATAGCTGGGAGAACGATTTTTGGAGCGATGTAGTATCTACGCATGTTATAACTATGCTTACTGCGGGAAATAAAGACTCTACTAATAGATATATAAAGCTGATAAAAAGAGCAATCCGTAGAATCGCAACTTTAAGTAAATAAACATATGTTCTAAGAGCCATGATTTGACACTATTTAAAATTGCAAAAAAAGGCGGCTCTCTAGGTGTTGCACTCAATTTTAACAATAATTTTATACTATCCCAAAAAGAATTTTCAAGATTAATTTCAAACGCAAAAAACTCCCCTCACAGAGTATCAATACATGACTTATACAAAAAAATCGGAGTCCTAGAAAATCGACTCATTCAGGGCCATTTTTTTGAGTACCTAGTTTGCGGTTTAATAACTAACTGCATAAAAAAATACTCAAAAATCAGCAAAGATATTGACTTTGAAGCATTAAAAAACTTAGCTCTTTATGTTTTCTCAGTCAATCCAAAGCTGTGCTTAGAGGCGGACACTTACCAATACTATAAAAATAAACTATTGCCTTTAAACTAGATTGACTAATAAAAAACACATAGGCTGTTCATATAACGGCCTTGTTAAAAACATAGATTTACCCATAACTTTTTTTTGTTTTTAATCAGAAATTTACTGTACCTTCTCCTCTACGATCTTATCCCTGTCGTACCAGCCCCCTGTATTTATCATAAGATGCGGCTTGTAACCTACTTTTGAGTTGATTTTTCATACGCAACTGTAGGGATAGGATAAAAAAGCACCCCGTGCGGGGTGCTGAAAAGAACTTTCTTATGAACTGCCGTAAAGCGTCTGGTGTTGTTGATCCTGTTATCGACCTGACATCAGAAACCAATAGAGCGCCCCGGCTTTTACTGCAATCAGCCTATCCACGTTTTACTTTTTTAACTGCCGCTTTTACCAGCCAGTACATGGCCAGAGCGTAAAACGCGATAACAGTTATTAGAGAGAAAAACGTCACCGGATCCGTACCGGCTTCATATACGTCATCCTGGTAACCACTGAAAATTTGGTAAGAATGTTCAACGAGCCATGCCGTCAGCGGATAGAGCGGCATCCCGTAGCGTGACACCATAAAGGCCACAATAAAGCAGACGAAAAATCCCGCTGTTTTTCTAACGAATTTTGCAGTTTGCAAAGTTACTTTCTCCCTGAACCTCAACGTAGCCGTATGCCATCAAGCCGTTTCGCGAACCCGGCACGCGAACTTTCTTTCTCCGGAGCAGCGCCTGCCTTACCGTGTAGAAATCAGCACGCCGCACGAAGGTGATACACCCTTCACTTTCTCCGGAGCCGTCCGGCCGAAGGGGATGCAGGCGGAAACCGCCGCGGGCAACACCGTTGATCAGGATGGAATCATTCATCGTTTCCGAATTAAAGAGCGCAAACCACTCTGAATGATTCGAGCTGTTCCAGGTGTCGACGGCCCATCCTCTGATCCGGTTCGCGATACTGCCTTCAGGGCGCGGAACAATCCAGTAGCGCCCGACCGGAATGGCGCTGTTAGGCCTGTAGGTACAGTCCGGATCGTTGGTATAAGGCTTCTGGCCGGAAAAGACCGGAAAGGTGCCCACGCCGTAAACGTGCAGCTTTGCCTCGCCGCCGCCCTTTGTCAGATCGTCGTAGGTCATTCTCATTAATTGCATTAAACGCTCCCTGTAAGTTATCAGGCATGCCAGTAAACCGGGCGATGCTATCACTCCTGTAGAGTGAAGTTAACGGGCAGGCTGGCGCCCGACGGCCAAATCTCTTCCATACCTGCCTGTTACCCGAATTTACCATAACATCCCGGCAACGAACTCAATCACTATCGTTTCAGACAGCCAGCGCCAGTTGCAGATGATGCTCTATGAAGTCCGCTTTTAGGGTGCTATAGCGATGAACATCGTTCCTGCTAAGCAATGCTGCTGAGTGTTTTATCTCAGCATACTGCACTGCAATGTCCTTGTTTCGTCGAAGATAATCACGGAAAGCGAGATGCTTTAATACCTGCGAATCTCCGACTGCAAACGCATGCACTTGATGACTACGCTGATCACCGCCCTTAATGAAATATCTACGCCCCGGAATCCCGTTCTCACCACGAGCAACATACCCGGCACGAGCCATTGAAGAATTGTACGCATCCAGTTCATTGATGTCGGAAACTTCAAGCAGCATGTCGATTACGGGCTTTGCTGAGAGACCATGAACTGACGTGCTACCAATGTGATGGACATTTTTAGCCACTCCACCAAGCAATTTCTTTATCAGTGAACTTTCAGCTTCAAACATCTCAGGCCATTTATCATCGTATGGCACAACAATAATTTTCCGCATAAATACATCCTCCCTGTCCTGATTGTTTAACATAAGAGTTCAGTCCCGAACCGGTTAGGCAGACTCCGCTGTACGAAATCAGCTCACTTCAGATATGTTACTCATGACTGCCACCCTGTTCACGGAGTACACCATGCCGGAGTTCTGCTTTTTTAAGAAGGGTCAGCACATCGCCGCCCTGGAAAGATCTGACGCGGAGAAAGCCGCTCAACTGGCCGGTGACGGCTGGGAAAAGCAGTTTGAAGAGGTTCGCGCCGCCGATCCCGAAAGCGCACTCGCCAGGCTGGCGGACATGCGGAAAGAGGAAGTGACGACGGAGCGCGCTTTCATAACGGGTTCCGTATTCAGTAGCCTCCTCACAGCCATTCTCAAATAACGGACGGCTGGCCGCGTTTAATGACCCTGCCAGCCACTCGCTTTTAACATAAGACTACTTGCCCGCACCGCGAAAACGCCCTCAGCGCCATTCTGCGACGAAACGGCCAAAAGACAGGCCTTTCCCTGCCCGAACCCCCGCAAAACGCTCCCGATGATTCTGACGCGCCTGCATAGGCATGCACGAAAGTGAATAGCCAGGAATTTCGCGCGGATGTTGTAACCAAGGGCGGATTTCCGGCACGTAACTCCTCTGATAACGGTGAACGGAGGCGCAGTTTACTGTGCGGCCGTGAGGCGTTGACCGGCTCCGGCCGGTAAGATTTTAAAAGCCGATAATCCTGTTGGTGACTGGCTGACTTTCTGAAAAATAATGACAAGCTATTTAATACCGATGCCAAAAACGCGATACTGTCATCCTATTGATTTATCAGGAAATAAAATCACATGAATTGTGTAAAGTCTGGATGTGCTCTCTTTTTGTCAGGAATTTTACTGTCTGGCTGTGCGCAGGTTAACAGTGGTCTCAGCGCTTTGAACTCAGGATTATCCAGTATAAACAAGGGGCTGAAAGCCCCACTTCAGAAAACAGACAAGTCAGTTAGCCAGATTTGCGCTGAAGCCAGTAAAAATCCTGGCAGAGCTAATCAGGAGTTTGGTGGCCTGGGCATGACGGCTGAAGGCGTGGTTCATTTACATGACCACAGCTACATCTCGGATGACTTTTTCCTTCTGAAGGTCGGAAATAATACGGTTGCTGTAAGCCAGTATGCCGACATGAATGCTCTTAACGACGGGCAGCGTCTCAAGGTCGATGGCACCATTACGCATCTGTCAAAAGATTTTGGCTGTATGATTTCTGTTAACGCATATTGATCACGGGTGTCGGGCTATGCCTGACCAGGACGTTTTGGAGTACCGGCGGTACTCCAAAGACACATCTTGTCCCGGTGTTTTGTGGTGGCGCCGCAGCTGGCGGTGGTCACAAAACATTTCCTGTCCCGCCGTGTTATGTTTTCTTCTGCACAACCAACGGCACAAGGACATCACCGTGAAAATCTACTGGACCCTGAAAAGTATTCCCGAACTGAAAGACCTGTCTCCTCGGGAGCGAGGAAGTCGGTGGCGGAGCGCGTATAAATCCGCCTTCCTGCACTGGAAGACCTGGGGCGGCCTCGCCGTCTGCGGGGTACTCGCCGGCGCGGGAACTTACTTTGCCGGCTTGGCCGGTACCGTAATATTTGCCGGGCTGGGCGGTTTTATTTACGGCCAGATCGTGACACACGTTGTCCTGAACCATTACCGCCACCGGCTGCAGGGCGAAGCCGGCTGATCTTTCAGGGCAGCACGGTTTCCAGGCTCAGCAGGCCCGCAAGTGACAGGTCTTCGTCCAGTGTGTCCCAGTGAATGCCTCGCGGGGTCAGCTCACAGTCAGCCAGCTGCGCCGCGCTGGCATTCTTTAGCCGGGGGAAGCAAGCCAGCGGCACGCCCAGGGTTTGCCCGTCGCTCAGCTGCAGCCACATTTTTTCCGTCGCTGAAGCGCGCTGTCGTGATGAAAACGTCCATAACCCCCTCCGGTTGACCGTAAAGAATCTCTGTTGATAGTATGTCCGGGTAGCGCTGTCGTCCATGACGACCACCAATGATCCCACGGCCTGAGAGGATCGCCTTCGGGTGGCTGTACAGAACACTCCCGCAGCCTGAAAGGGAGAACACATCAGTGTGGTACATCTGCCCGCCCCTGGAAGCAGATATCGTCAAAAAAAGCGCACTTACGACGCGACGATGAGGGTACATTTCACAACGCAGTGACCGGCACCGACCGTCCTGCCATCCGCTGCCGGCATTTACGCGCTGGCAACCATAATGCCGATAAACCTGTAGCGGGTCTGTCGCGAAAAACTCGTTCTATGCCGCGATCACCATTACGTCTTCCGGAAAGCACATGTTTGCAGAGGTAAACGCGCCTCCGGAATGAACGGCGTCACTTTGGTTCGAGTGAAACGAGAACAAAGTGACGCGTGAAAAAAACCACGCTGCAGCCCCTGCGGCACAACGCTTTACGGCGATTTCCACAATCTGACGTGCACGTATTACGTGTTTTCATGCGCCCTGAACGGGTTTTTAACCGCAACGCTGCCGGCACGACCGCAGGCAGGTTTCATTAAGAAAGGAGAAAGATCGGCTCGGTATCGATGGCGACACCAGGAGACTGGTGTGTGGAGGGAGTCTGACGTAAGTCAGCCCGGCGTAAGCCGCGAACAGGTCAGCGACCTGGGGAAACCTCGCAAGAACTCAACAATTCGTCACCCCGATGCACAGATACCAGCTGAGTCGCAGGAAGCGCAAAAGCAACCGCGCCGTCGGGGCCAGAATTACCGGGAAAGCAGGTGCTGTCAGCCGGCTATTTCCAGAACTGCCACCATTTGCCGGCAGGCAATACGGGCGGCGCTGTCTCTTTTTTATGTTCAAGAAGCAGCATAGCCTGACGAACGGATGCGATGTGCTCGTCTCTGGCGGCAACTGCCTCCTTCAGTCCTTCGTTTTCTTTCTGTAACAACTCAATTTGATGTTGTAAATGCTGTAAATCGACACTGTTAAGGGATGTAAAATCCGGGTCAGGCTTTACCGTAAAAGCTGTAGCAGTTTCAACACCATTGATGTCACCAAAAACCCGTATAAGTTCTGACGTATCAATAACCTTTACAGACTTACCTGCCTTTACAGTCGATGTAAAATTAAGCTCACCACTGTTAATCATCTTGTAAAGAGTAGGCCGGCTGGTCTGCGTAAGCCTGGCGGCCTCGCTGATAGATACTTTCGCCATGCGGATACCGTTATTCCTGATTTAACTTCGCCAGAAGGCCGGCATGAAGGCGCTCGGCGTCCTCATGAAGCCGTTCGCACATATCCGCTTCCGTATCCAGGTCCAGCTCGTTGAGCTTCTCCAGCAGAAGCAGGCTTTGTCCCTGAATAAATTTTGCCATATTCAGGGCGGTTTTATGGTGTTTGGTCACAGAAACGCTCCGGAGTGAACGTGCCACGGGCACAGAACGGATGAAATGACGCTTCCTCGGTTCCCCTGGCTGCGCCAGACGAGCTCTGCGGCGAGCGTTGCGGGTTAACGGCGAAAAGGCTTAGGCTTACTCCAGGTGAACTCAGCGGCCTGTCTCTCGTCCGCACGGGCCTTTTTTGCGGCCTCTGCCTCGCGCTGTCCCAGCAGCTGATTACGGGCCACGCGCAGCACCTCTTTTTTTTCCGGACCGGACAGCTTTTTGCCTTTTGCCCGCTCTGCCGCAAACACGGCGTCATCGAGAAACTGCTTCTCGGGTTTAGATACAACATGCAATCTTCCGGACATATATCCTCCAGGTCAACGTCAACAGCACCCCCCTTTCCCCCCGAGCCCGGCCCCCCGGTTCCCCGGTTTTCCATAGGCTCCGCCCTCCTGACGAGTTTCACAGAAATCACCGATTTCCGGTACTCAAATCAGAAGGACGAAACCCGACAGGACTTAAAGATGCCGGACGTTTCCCTCCGGCGGCTCCCTCGTGCGCTCTCCTGTTCCCACCGTACAGTGTTCCCGTGTCTTTCCGCTGTTATGGCCGCGTCTTCTCATTCCACGCCTGACACTGGGTTCTGCTTAGGTGGTTCGCTCCAAGCTGGGCTGTGTGCACGAACTCCCCGTTCAGCCCGACTACCACGTCATGTTCAGGTAACTGTTCTCTTGAGTCCAACCCTGACAGACACGACAAATCGCCATTGGCGGTAGCCAACAGTAACTGGTTTACGGAGCGGTAAAGTACACAAGAAGTACGCTTAGAGTTCTTGAAGTGTTAACCCAACTACGGCTACACTAGAAGGACATTTTTGGTTACTGCGCTCCGTTTAAGCCAGTTACCACGGTTTAAAAAGCGCCAACTTTTTAAACCTTCGAAAAACCGCCCGCCAAGGCGGTTTTTTCGTTTGCAGTTGCTGAGATTACCTGTCATGAGGCATTATCTCAAGGCCCTACAAGTAAAAAATCATCCTAAATCAATTATTAGTAGTCAAAATAAAATAATCGAATAAAATCCTTACAAACAAAACCATATTTACGGTAGAGATACTAAAAAAAAACACACAGGTGCAAAGATGTTATTAATAGATTCAGTGGAAGTAAACGGCCTCTGGGGCGAAAAAACTGTAAATTTAGCATTAAATAAAGACTATAACTTTTTAATAGGTGACAATGGAACGGGCAAAACAACCATAATTAATTTGCTAGTTTCATCCCTAAAAGTTGACTTAAGTAAGTTATGGGTTATTAAATTTGACGAAATTATTATAAAGTTATCCGACATCAAGAAAAATAACTATATGGAGATATATGTAAGAAAAGGGGAGGACGACAATAATTATGACATGATCAACTACATTGTTGAAACCAGTAAAGAAAATGAAGAGAATGAAGAGAATGAAACCAAATCATTTTTATTTAGAAATAGAAACAATCAAAAATCCAATGTAATAATAGATGAAGATTACATAATAAGGAGAGAATCAAGAAGAAAAATACCTGAAGAACTAACGGAAATACTAGCAAGAAAAATAAAGCTATCTTGGCTACCCGTTAGCCGTTCAGACAGCAATGAAATCGAATATGACTATAGATCAAAACAACAAAACCCTGTTGACTTTAGGTTAAATATATTTACAAGCGGCTTTATAAAATACGCATCAATGATCAATGGAAGAATGAGTGACAACACTGAAAAGTTCCAGCAGAATGTGTTTCTTTCATTAATAGACCCTGCATTCATTGACAAAATGAGAGGCGACTTTAAATTAGATGTAAAAAAAGAAAGGGAAGGGATAACGGATGCTTTCAAGACTTTAGGTATCAACGAGTCACGTTACAAAACGAGAATTGATAAAACATTCAGCAAGCTTCACTCGATTGTTAAAAAACGGGAGAAGAAAAATAGCAGCATTGAAATGGAGGATTTCGTCTACTTATTTAATGCTATGAGAACCCATGACTTTGTAGAGGAGTATTACAAGCTAAAAAATACAAATGAGACCACGTATAAACCGCTATCAAATTTTGTAGAGGTATTAAACTCAATATTTAATGGTAGAAAAACATTTTACATATCTGCATCTAATGAACTGGTCGTTGAAAGTTACAATAAAAGAGAAGTGACACTTGAAGATCTATCTTCAGGAGAAAAGCAGATTCTTATAATTTTAGGCGAGGCGCTGTTGCAAGATGAGAAAGATTGTATATATATAGCCGATGAGCCAGAGCTATCCCTACATGTTACCTGGCAAGAAAACCTTGTAGCTGCAGTAACTAGTATAAATAAAAATACTCAATAATTTTTGCAACTCATTCCCCTGATGTTGTTGGGTTTTTAGACGAATATACTATTGACATGGCGGAGGCTATCCAATGACCTTCATGAGAACATCTGGCGGGATAAATGCTCAAAAAAAATTTCATAGAGTTGATATTACCTTTCATATAGAAGGATAAAAACGTAACAGAACCTAGCCCCGCTGGTTTTAAAACAACTGACCTTATGCGATTACAACATACTACAAGGCTATTTAGAACATTATCTTCCTGAGCGAAAAGTAAAAATAAAGGTTTTTTAGTTGTTGTAAAAATGTCTTGGATTACTATGACTTAATTGAAAGCAAAAAGCTAAAAAAAACACTTAGTCATAGTTGACACAGGGATAATAATGGGATACATTTCAAGCAGGATCAATGATCGTAACCGTTATCTCTACACCTATGGGTATAGCTGGGAGAACGATTTTTGGAGCGATGTAGTATCTACCATGTTATAACTATGCTTACTGCGGGAAATAAAGACTCTACTAATAGATATATAAAGCTGATAAAAAGAGCAATCCGTAGAATCGCAACTTTAAGTAAAATAAACATATGTTCTAAGAGCCATGATTTGACACTATTTAAAATTGCAAAAAAAGGCGGCTCTCTAGTGTTGCACTCAATTTTAACAATAATTTATACTATCCCAAAAAGAATTTTCAAGATATATTTCAAACGCAAAAAACTCCCCTCACAGAGTATCAATACATGACTTATACAAAAAAATCGGAGTCCTAGAAAATCGACTCATTCAGGGCCATTTTTTTGAGTACCTAGTTTGCGGTTTAATAACTAACTGCATAAAAAATACTCAAAAATCAGCAAAGATATTGACTTTGAAGCATTAAAAAACTTAGCTCTTTATGTTTTCTCAGTCAATCCAAAGCTGTGCTTAGAGGCGGACACTTACCAATACTATAAAAATAAACTATTGCCTTTAAACTAGATTGACTAATAAAAAACACATAGGCTGTTCATATAACGGCCTTGTTAAAACATAGATTTACCCATAACTTTTTTTTGTTTTTTAATCAGAAATTTACTGTACCTTCTCCTCTACGATCTTATCCCTGTCGTACCAGCCCCCTGTATTTATCATAAGATGCGGCTTGTAACCTACTTTGAGTTGATTTTTCATACGCAACTGTAGGGATAGGATAAAAAAGCACCCCGTGCGGGGTGCTGAAAAGAACTTTCTTATGAACTGCCGTAAAGCGTCTGGTGTTGTTGATCCTGTTATCGACCTGACATCAGAAACCAATAGAGCGCCCCGGCTTTTACTGCAATCAGCCTATCCACGTTTTACTTTTTTAACTGCCGCTTTTACCAGCCAGTACATGGCCAGAGCGTAAAACGCGATAACAGTTATTAGAGAGAAAAACGTCACCGGATCCGTACCGGCTTCATATACGTCATCCTGGTAACCACTGAAAATTTGGTAAGAATGTTCAACGAGCCATGCCGTCAGCGGATAGAGCGGCATCCCGTAGCGTGACACCATAAAGGCCACAATAAAGCAGACGAAAAATCCCGCTGTTTTTCTAACGAATTTTGCAGTTTGCAAAGTTACTTTCTCCCTGAACCTCAACGTAGCCGTATGCCATCAAGCCGTTTCGCGAACCCGGCACGCGAACTTTCTTTCTCCGGAGCAGCGCCTGCCTTACCGTGTAGAAATCAGCACGCCGCACGAAGGTGATACACCCTTCACTTTCTCCGGAGCCGTCCGGCCGAAGGGGATGCAGGCGGAAACCGCCGCGGGCAACACCGTTGATCAGGATGGAATCATTCATCGTTTCCGAATTAAAGAGCGCAAACCACTCTGAATGATTCGAGCTGTTCCAGGTGTCGACGGCCCATCCTCTGATCCGGTTCGCGATACTGCCTTCAGGGCGCGGAACAATCCAGTAGCGCCCGACCGGAATGGCGCTGTTAGGCCTGTAGGTACAGTCCGGATCGTTGGTATAAGGCTTCTGGCCGGAAAAGACCGGAAAGGTGCCCACGCCGTAAACGTGCAGCTTTGCCTCGCCGCCGCCCTTTGTCAGATCGTCGTAGGTCATTCTCATTAATTGCATTAAACGCTCCCTGTAAGTTATCAGGCATGCCAGTAAACCGGGCGATGCTATCACTCCTGTAGAGTGAAGTTAACGGGCAGGCTGGCGCCCGACGGCCAAATCTCTTCCATACCTGCCTGTTACCCGAATTTACCATAACATCCCGGCAACGAACTCAATCACTATCGTTTCAGACAGCCAGCGCCAGTTGCAGATGATGCTCTATGAAGTCCGCTTTTAGGGTGCTATAGCGATGAACATCGTTCCTGCTAAGCAATGCTGCTGAGTGTTTTATCTCAGCATACTGCACTGCAATGTCCTTGTTTCGTCGAAGATAATCACGGAAAGCGAGATGCTTTAATACCTGCGAATCTCCGACTGCAAACGCATGCACTTGATGACTACGCTGATCACCGCCCTTAATGAAATATCTACGCCCCGGAATCCCGTTCTCACCACGAGCAACATACCCGGCACGAGCCATTGAAGAATTGTACGCATCCAGTTCATTGATGTCGGAAACTTCAAGCAGCATGTCGATTACGGGCTTTGCTGAGAGACCATGAACTGACGTGCTACCAATGTGATGGACATTTTTAGCCACTCCACCAAGCAATTTCTTTATCAGTGAACTTTCAGCTTCAAACATCTCAGGCCATTTATCATCGTATGGCACAACAATAATTTTCCGCATAAATACATCCTCCCTGTCCTGATTGTTTAACATAAGAGTTCAGTCCCGAACCGGTTAGGCAGACTCCGCTGTACGAAATCAGCTCACTTCAGATATGTTACTCATGACTGCCACCCTGTTCACGGAGTACACCATGCCGGAGTTCTGCTTTTTTAAGAAGGGTCAGCACATCGCCGCCCTGGAAAGATCTGACGCGGAGAAAGCCGCTCAACTGGCCGGTGACGGCTGGGAAAAGCAGTTTGAAGAGGTTCGCGCCGCCGATCCCGAAAGCGCACTCGCCAGGCTGGCGGACATGCGGAAAGAGGAAGTGACGACGGAGCGCGCTTTCATAACGGGTTCCGTATTCAGTAGCCTCCTCACAGCCATTCTCAAATAACGGACGGCTGGCCGCGTTTAATGACCCTGCCAGCCACTCGCTTTTAACATAAGACTACTTGCCCGCACCGCGAAAACGCCCTCAGCGCCATTCTGCGACGAAACGGCCAAAAGACAGGCCTTTCCCTGCCCGAACCCCCGCAAAACGCTCCCGATGATTCTGACGCGCCTGCATAGGCATGCACGAAAGTGAATAGCCAGGAATTTCGCGCGGATGTTGTAACCAAGGGCGGATTTCCGGCACGTAACTCCTCTGATAACGGTGAACGGAGGCGCAGTTTACTGTGCGGCCGTGAGGCGTTGACCGGCTCCGGCCGGTAAGATTTTAAAAGCCGATAATCCTGTTGGTGACTGGCTGACTTTCTGAAAAATAATGACAAGCTATTTAATACCGATGCCAAAAACGCGATACTGTCATCCTATTGATTTATCAGGAAATAAAATCACATGAATTGTGTAAAGTCTGGATGTGCTCTCTTTTTGTCAGGAATTTTACTGTCTGGCTGTGCGCAGGTTAACAGTGGTCTCAGCGCTTTGAACTCAGGATTATCCAGTATAAACAAGGGGCTGAAAGCCCCACTTCAGAAAACAGACAAGTCAGTTAGCCAGATTTGCGCTGAAGCCAGTAAAAATCCTGGCAGAGCTAATCAGGAGTTTGGTGGCCTGGGCATGACGGCTGAAGGCGTGGTTCATTTACATGACCACAGCTACATCTCGGATGACTTTTTCCTTCTGAAGGTCGGAAATAATACGGTTGCTGTAAGCCAGTATGCCGACATGAATGCTCTTAACGACGGGCAGCGTCTCAAGGTCGATGGCACCATTACGCATCTGTCAAAAGATTTTGGCTGTATGATTTCTGTTAACGCATATTGATCACGGGTGTCGGGCTATGCCTGACCAGGACGTTTTGGAGTACCGGCGGTACTCCAAAGACACATCTTGTCCCGGTGTTTTGTGGTGGCGCCGCAGCTGGCGGTGGTCACAAAACATTTCCTGTCCCGCCGTGTTATGTTTTCTTCTGCACAACCAACGGCACAAGGACATCACCGTGAAAATCTACTGGACCCTGAAAAGTATTCCCGAACTGAAAGACCTGTCTCCTCGGGAGCGAGGAAGTCGGTGGCGGAGCGCGTATAAATCCGCCTTCCTGCACTGGAAGACCTGGGGCGGCCTCGCCGTCTGCGGGGTACTCGCCGGCGCGGGAACTTACTTTGCCGGCTTGGCCGGTACCGTAATATTTGCCGGGCTGGGCGGTTTTATTTACGGCCAGATCGTGACACACGTTGTCCTGAACCATTACCGCCACCGGCTGCAGGGCGAAGCCGGCTGATCTTTCAGGGCAGCACGGTTTCCAGGCTCAGCAGGCCCGCAAGTGACAGGTCTTCGTCCAGTGTGTCCCAGTGAATGCCTCGCGGGGTCAGCTCACAGTCAGCCAGCTGCGCCGCGCTGGCATTCTTTAGCCGGGGGAAGCAAGCCAGCGGCACGCCCAGGGTTTGCCCGTCGCTCAGCTGCAGCCACATTTTTCCGTCGCTGAAGCGCGCTGTCGTGATGAAAACGTCCATAACCCCCTCCGGTTGACCGTAAAGAATCTCTGTTGATAGTATGTCCGGGTAGCGCTGTCGTCCATGACGACCACCAATGATCCCACGGCCTGAGAGGATCGCCTTCGGGTGGCTGTACAGAACACTCCCGCAGCCTGAAAGGGAGAACACATCAGTGTGGTACATCTGCCCGCCCCTGGAAGCAGATATCGTCAAAAAAAGCGCACTTACGACGCGACGATGAGGGTACATTTCACAACGCAGTGACCGGCACCGACCGTCCTGCCATCCGCTGCCGGCATTTACGCGCTGGCAACCATAATGCCGATAAACCTGTAGCGGGTCTGTCGCGAAAAACTCGTTCTATGCCGCGATCACCATTACGTCTTCCGGAAAGCACATGTTTGCAGAGGTAAACGCGCCTCCGGAATGAACGGCGTCACTTTGGTTCGAGTGAAACGAGAACAAAGTGACGCGTGAAAAAAACCACGCTGCAGCCCCTGCGGCACAACGCTTTACGGCGATTTCCACAATCTGACGTGCACGTATTACGTGTTTTCATGCGCCCTGAACGGGTTTTTAACCGCAACGCTGCCGGCACGACCGCAGGCAGGTTTCATTAAGAAAGGAGAAAGATCGGCTCGGTATCGATGGCGACACCAGGAGACTGGTGTGTGGAGGGAGTCTGACGTAAGTCAGCCCGGCGTAAGCCGCGAACAGGTCAGCGACCTGGGGAAACCTCGCAAGAACTCAACAATTCGTCACCCCGATGCACAGATACCAGCTGAGTCGCAGGAAGCGCAAAAGCAACCGCGCCGTCGGGGCCAGAATTACCGGGAAAGCAGGTGCTGTCAGCCGGCTATTTCCAGAACTGCCACCATTTGCCGGCAGGCAATACGGGCGGCGCTGTCTCTTTTTTATGTTCAAGAAGCAGCATAGCCTGACGAACGGATGCGATGTGCTCGTCTCTGGCGGCAACTGCCTCCTTCAGTCCTTCGTTTTCTTTCTGTAACAACTCAATTTGATGTTGTAAATGCTGTAAATCGACACTGTTAAGGGATGTAAAATCCGGGTCAGGCTTTACCGTAAAAGCTGTAGCAGTTTCAACACCATTGATGTCACCAAAAACCCGTATAAGTTCTGACGTATCAATAACCTTTACAGACTTACCTGCCTTTACAGTCGATGTAAAATTAAGCTCACCACTGTTAATCATCTTGTAAAGAGTAGGCCGGCTGGTCTGCGTAAGCCTGGCGGCCTCGCTGATAGATACTTTCGCCATGCGGATACCGTTATTCCTGATTTAACTTCGCCAGAAGGCCGGCATGAAGGCGCTCGGCGTCCTCATGAAGCCGTTCGCACATATCCGCTTCCGTATCCAGGTCCAGCTCGTTGAGCTTCTCCAGCAGAAGCAGGCTTTGTCCCTGAATAAATTTTGCCATATTCAGGGCGGTTTTATGGTGTTTGGTCACAGAAACGCTCCGGAGTGAACGTGCCACGGGCACAGAACGGATGAAATGACGCTTCCTCGGTTCCCCTGGCTGCGCCAGACGAGCTCTGCGGCGAGCGTTGCGGGTTAACGGCGAAAAGGCTTAGGCTTACTCCAGGTGAACTCAGCGGCCTGTCTCTCGTCCGCACGGGCCTTTTTTGCGGCCTCTGCCTCGCGCTGTCCCAGCAGCTGATTACGGGCCACGCGCAGCACCTCTTTTTTTTCCGGACCGGACAGCTTTTGCCTTTTGCCCGCTCTGCCGCAAACACGGCGTCATCGAGAAACTGCTTCTCGGGTTTAGATACAACATGCAATCTTCCGGACATATATCCTCCAGGTCAACGTCAACAGCACCCCCCTTTCCCCCCGAGCCCGGCCCCCCGGTTCCCCGGTTTTCCATAGGCTCCGCCCTCCTGACGAGTTTCACAGAAATCACCGATTTCCGGTACTCAAATCAGAAGGACGAAACCCGACAGGACTTAAAGATGCCGGACGTTTCCCTCCGGCGGCTCCCTCGTGCGCTCTCCTGTTCCCACCGTACAGTGTTCCCGTGTCTTTCCGCTGTTATGGCCGCGTCTTCTCATTCCACGCCTGACACTGGGTTCTGCTTAGGTGGTTCGCTCCAAGCTGGGCTGTGTGCACGAACTCCCCGTTCAGCCCGACTACCACGTCATGTTCAGGTAACTGTTCTCTTGAGTCCAACCCTGACAGACACGACAAATCGCCATTGGCGGTAGCCAACAGTAACTGGTTTACGGAGCGGTAAAGTACACAAGAAGTACGCTTAGAGTTCTTGAAGTGTTAACCCAACTACGGCTACACTAGAAGGACATTTTTGGTTACTGCGCTCCGTTTAAGCCAGTTACCACGGTTTAAAAAGCGCCAACTTTTTAAACCTTCGAAAAACCGCCCGCCAAGGCGGTTTTTTCGTTTGCAGTTGCTGAGATTACCTGTCATGAGGCATTATCTCAAGGCCCTACAAGTAAAAAATCATCCTAAATCAATTATTAGTAGTCAAAATAAATAATCGAATAAAATCCTTACAAACAAAACCATATTTACGGTAGAGATACTAAAAAAAACACACAGGTGCAAAGATGTTATTAATAGATTCAGTGGAAGTAAACGGCCTCTGGGGCGAAAAAACTGTAAATTTAGCATTAAATAAAGACTATAACTTTTTAATAGGTGACAATGGAACGGGCAAAACAACCATAATTAATTTGCTAGTTTCATCCCTAAAAGTTGACTTAAGTAAGTTATGGGTTATTAAATTTGACGAAATTATTATAAAGTTATCCGACATCAAGAAAAATAACTATATGGAGATATATGTAAGAAAAGGGGAGGACGACAATAATTATGACATGATCAACTACATTGTTGAAACCAGTAAAGAAAATGAAGAGAATGAAGAGAATGAAACCAAATCATTTTTATTTAGAAATAGAAACAATCAAAAATCCAATGTAATAATAGATGAAGATTACATAATAAGGAGAGAATCAAGAAGAAAAATACCTGAAGAACTAACGGAAATACTAGCAAGAAAAATAAAGCTATCTTGGCTACCCGTTAGCCGTTCAGACAGCAATGAAATCGAATATGACTATAGATCAAAACAACAAAACCCTGTTGACTTTAGGTTAAATATATTTACAAGCGGCTTTATAAAATACGCATCAATGATCAATGGAAGAATGAGTGACAACACTGAAAAGTTCCAGCAGAATGTGTTTCTTTCATTAATAGACCCTGCATTCATTGACAAAATGAGAGGCGACTTTAAATTAGATGTAAAAAAGAAAGGGAAGGGATAACGGATGCTTTCAAGACTTTAGGTATCAACGAGTCACGTTACAAAACGAGAATTGATAAAACATTCAGCAAGCTTCACTCGATTGTTAAAAAACGGGAGAAGAAAAATAGCAGCATTGAAATGGAGGATTTCGTCTACTTATTTAATGCTATGAGAACCCATGACTTTGTAGAGGAGTATTACAAGCTAAAAAATACAAATGAGACCACGTATAAACCGCTATCAAATTTTGTAGAGGTATTAAACTCAATATTTAATGGTAGAAAAACATTTTACATATCTGCATCTAATGAACTGGTCGTTGAAAGTTACAATAAAAGAGAAGTGACACTTGAAGATCTATCTTCAGGAGAAAAGCAGATTCTTATAATTTTAGGCGAGGCGCTGTTGCAAGATGAGAAAGATTGTATATATATAGCCGATGAGCCAGAGCTATCCCTACATGTTACCTGGCAAGAAAACCTTGTAGCTGCAGTAACTAGTATAAATAAAAATACTCAAATAATTTTTGCAACTCATTCCCCTGATGTTGTTGGGTTTTTAGACGAATATACTATTGACATGGCGGAGGCTATCCAATGACCTTCATGAGAACATCTGGCGGGATAAATGCTCAAAAAAAATTTCATAGAGTTGATATTACCTTTCATATAGAAGGTAAAAACGTACAGAACACACCTGGTTTTAAAACAACTGACTTATGCGATTACAAATACTACAAGGCTCTTTTAGAACATTATCTTCCTGAGCGAAAAGTAAAAATAAAGGTTTTAGGTTGTTGTAAAAATGTCTTGGATTACTATGAATTAATTGAAAGCAAAAAGCTAAAAAACAACTTAGTCATAGTTGACAGGGATTATAATGGGATAATTTCAAGCAGGATCAATGATCGTAACGTTATCTACACCTATGGGTATAGCTGGGAGAACGATTTTTGGAGCGATGTAGTATCTACGCATGTTATAACTATGCTTACTGCGGGAAATAAAGACTCTACTAATAGATATATAAAGCTGATAAAAAGAGCAATCCGTAGAATCGCAACTTTAAGTAAAATAAACATATGTTCTAAGAGCCATGATTTGACACTATTTAAAATTGCAAAAAAAGGCGGCTCTCTAGGTGTTGCACTCAATTTTAACAATAATTTTATACTATCCCAAAAAGAATTTCAAGATTAATTTCAAACGCAAAAAAACTCCCCTCACAGAGTATCAATACATGACTTATACAAAAAAATCGGAGTCCTAGAAAATCGACTCATTCAGGGCCATTTTTTTGAGTACCTAGTTTGCGGTTTAATAACTAACTGCATAAAAAAATACTCAAAAATCAGCAAAGATATTGACTTTGAAGCATTAAAAAACTTAGCTCTTTATGTTTTCTCAGTCAATCCAAAGCTGTGCTTAGAGGCGGACACTTACCAATACTATAAAAATAAACTATTGCCTTTAAACTAGATTGACTAATAAAAAACACATAGGCTGTTCATATAACGGCCTTGTTAAAAACATAGATTTACCCATAACTTTTTTTTGTTTTTTAATCAGAAATTTACTGTACCTTCTCCTCTACGATCTTATCCCTGTCGTACCAGCCCCCTGTATTTATCATAAGATGCGGCTTGTAACCTACTTTTGAGTTGATTTTTCATACGCAACTGTAGGGATAGGATAAAAAAGCACCCCGTGCGGGGTGCTGAAAAGAACTTTCTTATGAACTGCCGTAAAGCGTCTGGTGTTGTTGATCCTGTTATCGACCTGACATCAGAAACCAATAGAGCGCCCCGGCTTTTACTGCAATCAGCCTATCCACGTTTTACTTTTTTAACTGCCGCTTTTACCAGCCAGTACATGGCCAGAGCGTAAAACGCGATAACAGTTATTAGAGAGAAAAACGTCACCGGATCCGTACCGGCTTCATATACGTCATCCTGGTAACCACTGAAAATTTGGTAAGAATGTTCAACGAGCCATGCCGTCAGCGGATAGAGCGGCATCCCGTAGCGTGACACCATAAAGGCCACAATAAAGCAGACGAAAAATCCCGCTGTTTTTCTAACGAATTTTGCAGTTTGCAAAGTTACTTTCTCCCTGAACCTCAACGTAGCCGTATGCCATCAAGCCGTTTCGCGAACCCGGCACGCGAACTTTCTTTCTCCGGAGCAGCGCCTGCCTTACCGTGTAGAAATCAGCACGCCGCACGAAGGTGATACACCCTTCACTTTCTCCGGAGCCGTCCGGCCGAAGGGGATGCAGGCGGAAAACCGCCGCGGGCAACACCGTTGATCAGGATGGAATCATTCATCGTTTCCGAATTAAAGAGCGCAAACCACTCTGAATGATTCGAGCTGTTCCAGGTGTCGACGGCCCATCCTCTGATCCGGTTCGCGATACTGCCTTCAGGGCGCGGAACAATCCAGTAGCGCCCGACCGGAATGGCGCTGTTAGGCCTGTAGGTACAGTCCGGATCGTTGGTATAAGGCTTCTGGCCGGAAAAGACCGGAAAGGTGCCCACGCCGTAAACGTGCAGCTTTGCCTCGCCGCCGCCCTTTGTCAGATCGTCGTAGGTCATTCTCATTAATTGCATTAAACGCTCCCTGTAAGTTATCAGGCATGCCAGTAAACCGGGCGATGCTATCACTCCTGTAGAGTGAAGTTAACGGGCAGGCTGGCGCCCGACGGCCAAATCTCTTCCATACCTGCCTGTTACCCGAATTTACCATAACATCCCGGCAACGAACTCAATCACTATCGTTTCAGACAGCCAGCGCCAGTTGCAGATGATGCTCTATGAAGTCCGCTTTTAGGGTGCTATAGCGATGAACATCGTTCCTGCTAAGCAATGCTGCTGAGTGTTTTATCTCAGCATACTGCACTGCAATGTCCTTGTTTCGTCGAAGATAATCACGGAAAGCGAGATGCTTTAATACCTGCGAATCTCCGACTGCAAACGCATGCACTTGATGACTACGCTGATCACCGCCCTTAATGAAATATCTACGCCCCGGAATCCCGTTCTCACCACGAGCAACATACCCGGCACGAGCCATTGAAGAATTGTACGCATCCAGTTCATTGATGTCGGAAACTTCAAGCAGCATGTCGATTACGGGCTTTGCTGAGAGACCATGAACTGACGTGCTACCAATGTGATGGACATTTTTAGCCACTCCACCAAGCAATTTCTTTATCAGTGAACTTTCAGCTTCAAACATCTCAGGCCATTTATCATCGTATGGCACAACAATAATTTTCCGCATAAATACATCCTCCCTGTCCTGATTGTTTAACATAAGAGTTCAGTCCCGAACCGGTTAGGCAGACTCCGCTGTACGAAATCAGCTCACTTCAGATATGTTACTCATGACTGCCACCCTGTTCACGGAGTACACCATGCCGGAGTTCTGCTTTTTTAAGAAGGGTCAGCACATCGCCGCCCTGGAAAGATCTGACGCGGAGAAAGCCGCTCAACTGGCCGGTGACGGCTGGGAAAAGCAGTTTGAAGAGGTTCGCGCCGCCGATCCCGAAAGCGCACTCGCCAGGCTGGCGGACATGCGGAAAGAGGAAGTGACGACGGAGCGCGCTTTCATAACGGGTTCCGTATTCAGTAGCCTCCTCACAGCCATTCTCAAATAACGGACGGCTGGCCGCGTTTAATGACCCTGCCAGCCACTCGCTTTTAACATAAGACTACTTGCCCGCACCGCGAAAACGCCCTCAGCGCCATTCTGCGACGAAACGGCCAAAAGACAGGCCTTTCCCTGCCCGAACCCCCGCAAAACGCTCCCGATGATTCTGACGCGCCTGCATAGGCATGCACGAAAGTGAATAGCCAGGAATTTCGCGCGGATGTTGTAACCAAGGGCGGATTTCCGGCACGTAACTCCTCTGATAACGGTGAACGGAGGCGCAGTTTACTGTGCGGCCGTGAGGCGTTGACCGGCTCCGGCCGGTAAGATTTAAAAGCCGATAATCCTGTTGGTGACTGGCTGACTTTCTGAAAAATAATGACAAGCTATTTAATACCGATGCCAAAAACGCGATACTGTCATCCTATTGATTTATCAGGAAATAAAATCACATGAATTGTGTAAAGTCTGGATGTGCTCTCTTTTTGTCAGGAATTTTACTGTCTGGCTGTGCGCAGGTTAACAGTGGTCTCAGCGCTTTGAACTCAGGATTATCCAGTATAAACAAGGGGCTGAAAGCCCCACTTCAGAAAACAGACAAGTCAGTTAGCCAGATTTGCGCTGAAGCCAGTAAAAATCCTGGCAGAGCTAATCAGGAGTTTGGTGGCCTGGGCATGACGGCTGAAGGCGTGGTTCATTTACATGACCACAGCTACATCTCGGATGACTTTTCCTTCTGAAGGTCGGAAATAATACGGTTGCTGTAAGCCAGTATGCCGACATGAATGCTCTTAACGACGGGCAGCGTCTCAAGGTCGATGGCACCATTACGCATCTGTCAAAAGATTTTGGCTGTATGATTTCTGTTAACGCATATTGATCACGGGTGTCGGGCTATGCCTGACCAGGACGTTTTGGAGTACCGGCGGTACTCCAAAGACACATCTTGTCCCGGTGTTTTGTGGTGGCGCCGCAGCTGGCGGTGGTCACAAAACATTTCCTGTCCCGCCGTGTTATGTTTTCTTCTGCACAACCAACGGCACAAGGACATCACCGTGAAAATCTACTGGACCCTGAAAAGTATTCCCGAACTGAAAGACCTGTCTCCTCGGGAGCGAGGAAGTCGGTGGCGGAGCGCGTATAAATCCGCCTTCCTGCACTGGAAGACCTGGGGCGGCCTCGCCGTCTGCGGGGTACTCGCCGGCGCGGGAACTTACTTTGCCGGCTTGGCCGGTACCGTAATATTTGCCGGGCTGGGCGGTTTTATTTACGGCCAGATCGTGACACACGTTGTCCTGAACCATTACCGCCACCGGCTGCAGGGCGAAGCCGGCTGATCTTTCAGGGCAGCACGGTTTCCAGGCTCAGCAGGCCCGCAAGTGACAGGTCTTCGTCCAGTGTGTCCCAGTGAATGCCTCGCGGGGTCAGCTCACAGTCAGCCAGCTGCGCCGCGCTGGCATTCTTTAGCCGGGGGAAGCAAGCCAGCGGCACGCCCAGGGTTTGCCCGTCGCTCAGCTGCAGCCACATTTTTCCGTCGCTGAAGCGCGCTGTCGTGATGAAAACGTCCATAACCCCCTCCGGTTGACCGTAAAGAATCTCTGTTGATAGTATGTCCGGGTAGCGCTGTCGTCCATGACGACCACCAATGATCCCACGGCCTGAGAGGATCGCCTTCGGGTGGCTGTACAGAACACTCCCGCAGCCTGAAAGGGAGAACACATCAGTGTGGTACATCTGCCCGCCCCTGGAAGCAGATATCGTCAAAAAAAGCGCACTTACGACGCGACGATGAGGGTACATTTCACAACGCAGTGACCGGCACCGACCGTCCTGCCATCCGCTGCCGGCATTTACGCGCTGGCAACCATAATGCCGATAAACCTGTAGCGGGTCTGTCGCGAAAAACTCGTTCTATGCCGCGATCACCATTACGTCTTCCGGAAAGCACATGTTTGCAGAGGTAAACGCGCCTCCGGAATGAACGGCGTCACTTTGGTTCGAGTGAAACGAGAACAAAGTGACGCGTGAAAAAAACCACGCTGCAGCCCCTGCGGCACAACGCTTTACGGCGATTTCCACAATCTGACGTGCACGTATTACGTGTTTTCATGCGCCCTGAACGGGTTTTTAACCGCAACGCTGCCGGCACGACCGCAGGCAGGTTTCATTAAGAAAGGAGAAAGATCGGCTCGGTATCGATGGCGACACCAGGAGACTGGTGTGTGGAGGGAGTCTGACGTAAGTCAGCCCGGCGTAAGCCGCGAACAGGTCAGCGACCTGGGGAAACCTCGCAAGAACTCAACAATTCGTCACCCCGATGCACAGATACCAGCTGAGTCGCAGGAAGCGCAAAAGCAACCGCGCCGTCGGGGCCAGAATTACCGGGAAAGCAGGTGCTGTCAGCCGGCTATTTCCAGAACTGCCACCATTTGCCGGCAGGCAATACGGGCGGCGCTGTCTCTTTTTTATGTTCAAGAAGCAGCATAGCCTGACGAACGGATGCGATGTGCTCGTCTCTGGCGGCAACTGCCTCCTTCAGTCCTTCGTTTTCTTTCTGTAACAACTCAATTTGATGTTGTAAATGCTGTAAATCGACACTGTTAAGGGATGTAAAATCCGGGTCAGGCTTTACCGTAAAAGCTGTAGCAGTTTCAACACCATTGATGTCACCAAAAACCCGTATAAGTTCTGACGTATCAATAACCTTTACAGACTTACCTGCCTTTACAGTCGATGTAAAATTAAGCTCACCACTGTTAATCATCTTGTAAAGAGTAGGCCGGCTGGTCTGCGTAAGCCTGGCGGCCTCGCTGATAGATACTTTCGCCATGCGGATACCGTTATTCCTGATTTAACTTCGCCAGAAGGCCGGCATGAAGGCGCTCGGCGTCCTCATGAAGCCGTTCGCACATATCCGCTTCCGTATCCAGGTCCAGCTCGTTGAGCTTCTCCAGCAGAAGCAGGCTTTGTCCCTGAATAAATTTTGCCATATTCAGGGCGGTTTTATGGTGTTTGGTCACAGAAACGCTCCGGAGTGAACGTGCCACGGGCACAGAACGGATGAAATGACGCTTCCTCGGTTCCCCTGGCTGCGCCAGACGAGCTCTGCGGCGAGCGTTGCGGGTTAACGGCGAAAAGGCTTAGCTTACTCCAGGTGAACTCAGCGGCCTGTCTCTCGTCCGCACGGGCCTTTTTTGCGGCCTCTGCCTCGCGCTGTCCCAGCAGCTGATTACGGGCCACGCGCAGCACCTCTTTTTTTTCCGGACCGGACAGCTTTTTGCCTTTTGCCCGCTCTGCCGCAAACACGGCGTCATCGAGAAACTGCTTCTCGGGTTTAGATACAACATGCAATCTTCCGGACATATATCCTCCAGGTCAACGTCAACAGCACCCCCCTTTCCCCCCGAGCCCGGCCCCCCGGTTCCCCGGTTTTCCATAGGCTCCGCCCTCCTGACGAGTTTCACAGAAATCACCGATTTCCGGTACTCAAATCAGAAGGACGAAACCCGACAGGACTTAAAGATGCCGGACGTTTCCCTCCGGCGGCTCCCTCGTGCGCTCTCCTGTTCCCACCGTACAGTGTTCCCGTGTCTTTCCGCTGTTATGGCCGCGTCTTCTCATTCCACGCCTGACACTGGGTTCTGCTTAGGTGGTTCGCTCCAAGCTGGGCTGTGTGCACGAACTCCCCGTTCAGCCCGACTACCACGTCATGTTCAGGTAACTGTTCTCTTGAGTCCAACCCTGACAGACACGACAAATCGCCATTGGCGGTAGCCAACAGTAACTGGTTTACGGAGCGGTAAAGTACACAAGAAGTACGCTTAGAGTTCTTGAAGTGTTAACCCAACTACGGCTACACTAGAAGGACATTTTTGGTTACTGCGCTCCGTTTAAGCCAGTTACCACGGTTAAAAAGCGCCAACTTTTTAAACCTTCGAAAAACCGCCGCCAAGGCGGTTTTTTCGTTTGCAGTTGCTGAGATTACCTGTCATGAGGCATTATCTCAAGGCCCTACAAGTAAAAATCATCCTAAATCAATTATTAGTAGTCAAAATAAAATAATCGAATAAAATCCTTACAAACAAAACCATATTTACGGTAGAGATACTAAAAAAAACACACAGGTGCAAAGATGTTATTAATAGATTCAGTGGAAGTAAACGGCCTCTGGGGCGAAAAAACTGTAAATTTAGCATTAAATAAAGACTATAACTTTTTAATAGGTGACAATGGAACGGGCAAAACAACCATAATTAATTTGCTAGTTCATCCCTAAAAGTTGACTTAAGTAAGTTATGGGTTATTAAATTTGACGAAATTATTATAAAGTTATCCGACATCAAGAAAAATAACTATATGGAGATATATGTAAGAAAAGGGGAGGACGACAATAATTATGACATGATCAACTACATTGTTGAAACCAGTAAAGAAAATGAAGAGAATGAAGAGAATGAAACCAAATCATTTTTATTTAGAAATAGAAACAATCAAAATCCAATGTAATAATAGATGAAGATTACATAATAAGGAGAGAATCAAGAAGAAAAATACCTGAAGAACTAACGGAAATACTAGCAAGAAAAATAAAGCTATCTTGGCTACCCGTTAGCCGTTCAGACAGCAATGAAATCGAATATGACTATAGATCAAAACAACAAAACCCTGTTGACTTTAGGTTAAATATATTTACAAGCGGCTTTATAAAATACGCATCAATGATCAATGGAAGAATGAGTGACAACACTGAAAAGTTCCAGCAGAATGTGTTTCTTTCATTAATAGACCCTGCATTCATGACAAAATGAGAGGCGACTTTAAATTAGATGTAAAAAAGAAAGGGAAGGGATAACGGATGCTTTCAAGACTTTAGGTATCAACGAGTCACGTTACAAAACGAGAATTGATAAAACATTCAGCAAGCTTTCACTCGATTGTTAAAAAACGGGAGAAGAAAAATAGCAGCATTGAAATGGAGGATTTCGTCTACTTATTTAATGCTATTGAGAACCCATGACTTTGTAGAGGAGTATTACAAGCTAAAAAATACAAATGAGACCACGTATAAACCGCTATCAAA